>JBGCFA010000076.1:0-24093 GCA_045106675.1 Bacteroidia bacterium | reverse complement strand
CTCGCCTGCCGTCATATCCGTATATGCTTTAGGATGAGTGGCGTCGATACAATTGTCTAGTGAGGTAAGATCCATATCGGAGCGAGGATGCAAGAAAAACGGCACCGAATAACGGGGCAAATGCATCAGCTCGCGTGGTGGGTTGATCACACGGTGAGTCGTAGACTTCAAACGATTGTTGGTCAATCTTTGAAGCATATCTCCCACATTGATCACAATTTGATTTGGCTCTGGCTTGGCGTCGATCCAATTACCGTCTTTGTTGAGTACTTGAAGACCATCAGCACTGGCCCCAATCAAAAGAGTAATGAGGTTGATATCTTCGTGTTCCGCTGCGCGAACGGCCCCATCAGGAATCTCGCTTGGATTGGGGATAGGGAAATAATGGATCGGGCGTAAAATACTATTGCCATTGTGAATCTTACTGTCAAAGTAATTGAGATCCAGCGCTAAATAATCCGCAATCGCTCGCAGCAAATGACGCCCACTTTCTTCGAGAGATTGATATAAGTTTACCCCATATTGACGTAGGCCTGGGACTTTATTATCCGGGAAGATATTGTCGGGATACTCAGATTTGATCGGGTCATTATCTTCGACTATTTGGCCGATATGATAAAATTCCTTGAGATCCCCAACATTGCGTCCTTTAGCATGCTCCTTTCCTTTGGAAACATAGCCTCGTTGACCCGCAATTTCTGGATCTTCAAATTGCCTTTTAGTATCATCATCCAAGGCGAAAAAATCTTGAAAGGCAGCGTAGGCATTTTTGATCAATTCATCGGTTACGCCATGATTGGAAACAATGGCAAAACCTATATTGGAAAATGAATCTCCTAGTTTTTTGACGAATGCGGCCTTCTCTTCGGCGCTGCCATGTCGGTAATCGTTGAGATCTACTGTTGGTATACTTGTGAATGTGCTCATAGTATTTCTTATCTATCTGTTCATATGAAATATATCAAAACACCCAATGCAAACCAATACCTTGTGGCCCTACTTGCAGATGGCTGAGCAAGTCTTGCAATTTGGGCTGGGCCTGATTGTGGTGCAAAATATATTGAGTTGCATCGAATAATAGCAAAAATCCGCCCTGTAAAAGCAAGGATTGACCATATCCCTTTAGTCTTTCGGGTCGATTGCTAGTATTTTTTGAGCGTTCTATCAGATAGCCTCCTGCGGTCATATAAGTGAAGTTAAGGGCTAGGTTGAAGAGCAATATTTTCTCTAACTTTTGTTGCTCTTGATAACTCTCCCAAAGCCCTAACATAGCCGGATCGGTGGTATAGCTACCATAGAGACCACCTGCCGCTAAACCAAGGTTTACGACATTCCAAAAGACGTTCATTTCATGAAAATAGCGAGTGGAACCAGTCGTTCTGCCCCGCAGAAAACCACTAACTGCCAGATTGCCTACGGCCCATCCTCCCAATACATACATATTGGTTTTGTTGAGTTGTAGGCGATTGGTATTCAGCTCGAGTAAAGCCGGGTCTTGGGCCCATAGCATCCCTAGGGGCAATATGATCAAAACGAATAGGATAGCGAGTTGGCGAGTTTTCATTGTTTTTATTGTATGTATTCGTCTATGAATATAATGCCTTAACTTCTCAATAATAGGCTTTGTTTCGTATAGGGGCATTGCGAAATTGGCCTGTCATATTGTAAGAAACTATGAAGCACATACCTATAATTTGGATTTGTCTGTTTTGTATTCCGGTTTCCCTTTGGGCACAAGATGACCCTTGTGGTTTAGATAAACCTTATAGTCTACAATATGAAGGACAAAAATTACTTGAGATTTTGGGAGACCTACGGGAACGCTTACACTTACCCATATCCTATAGTCCTGACCGGATTCCCGACACACAAATTGAGCGTTATCGAAGCGATAAGCTAGCCCTGAAAACTTGCTTAGATCAATTACTTGATGGTACGGATCTGGAATATCGTTGTATCGGAGGGCAGATAGTGATTTTTACAAAACTTAAGTCTTCGCCAGCTCAAGGCATAGAGGAGAGCAGTCCAAGCCCTCGGCAAACGATAAGAGGCCGTATTTGGGACAGAGATTCACAACAACCGATTCCCTTTGCAGCAGTGTATCTACCTGATACTAAGCCTATGCGAGGGGCTTATAGTGATAAGAACGGCTATTTTCGAATCAATAGTGTCGAAGTCGGACGATATAATCTACAAGTAAGCCACGTTGAGTATCAGCCCTATGTGCAAACGGGTTTGTTGATCAGCACGGGCAAGGAGGTGATCTTGGAGCTACAGCTGATTCAGAAAATCAACACTTTAGAAGCTGTTCAAATCACGGACGAAGATCCGATGGCTACGCCTCTCAATCCATTTGAAACGACCAGTTATCAAGCCTATGGAGTTGAGGAAGCAAGGCGTTATCCGGCGAGTTATGGAGATCCTGCTCGTCACGCCCAATCTTTTGCCGGACTGATTGGTCAAAATGATATTCGCAATGAGATCGTCATTCGAGGCAATAATCCTCGCTCGATTATGTGGATGGTAGATGGAGTCGAAGTGCCTAATCCCAATCATTTTGGACGAGAAGGGACTTCCAGTGGTTCAGTAAGCATGATTAGTACCAATCTCCTAGAGAACTCTGAATTCTTGACGGGAGCCTTTCCAGCCCAATATGGCAATGCTACAGGAGGGATTTTTGACCTCCGTATCAGGGAAGGCAACGACTCTACTTTTGAGCACAGTATCGAATTGGGAACTTTGGGTCTAGAAGTCGCCTCGGAAGGTCCGATAGGGCGGCGTAAAGGCTATAAAGGGTCCTATATTGTCAATCTACGCGCCTCTGTTCTCAATGTGATTGGCAATCTGCTCGATACCATTTTGGTTGATGAAGAGTTGACAAACTATCAAGACCTTGCCCTTAAGTTTCATTTTCCTACTAAAAAAGGCGCGATAGACGTACTCGGTATTATGGGGGGGAGTCGTTCTGGCTTACCGAGTGATGAACGTCGCAGGACGCTTGTCGCAGGCACCCAGACGCTGGGCATATTGTCATATCGTCGTACCATCAGAGACAATGCCTATCTCAAAACCTCCCTTTCTTTATTAGGCTCCAATATCAACAATCGAATTTTTGATAAAGACTCCTTAGACCTATACGACCAACAAGATATTGCCCAAAAAGCCATCATTCGTTGGAACTGGAAGTATCATATCCGGTTTTCTCGTCGCTTTATCGCTGAGATCGGAGGCGTACAATCTTGGCGAGGCTATAATTTTCAGGGAGAGATGGCTAGTACGGTATTGGACCCGCCATTTCAGACTTGGACTACCTTTGATACCACTGGTATTACCCGTCGTACGCAAGCTTTTTTTACTGGTAGATATCGATTTAATGAAGATACTGAATTTGTGTTTGGGCTTCATTTTCTTCGCCATCGCTTAATAAATCAAGCGAGCTTTGAACCGCGACTTGGTTTTCGCTATCGACCGCATCGTAAGCATCGTATGCGACTTTCACTTGGTTGGCATAGTCGATTGGAGTCATTGGAGTATTATTTCCATCTAGACCCTGCGGGAACGCCATATCAAAGTAATTTGAAGCTTCCTAAAGCTCTACACTTCGTGGCGGGTTATGACTTTTTGCCTCATCCAGATTGGTCTCTGACTGCCGAGTTATATCTTCAATATCTCTATCAAATGCCGGTAGCTATAGATTCGAGTCGGAGATTTTTCTCGACAGTGTTGCAGCCAGATGGCTATTATTCCGGTCAATTACGCAATCTGGGAGATGGGTTGAATCAAGGGATTGAGCTCTCTCTGCATAAGCGCTTTGCCGACGATTGGTATATGTTGGCCAGTGGTAGTTATTATCAATCTATCTACCGAGCCAGAGATCGAGTCGTTCGATTTACGCCTTATCATGGGCCTCTTCAGTATTCATTATTAGGAGGCAAAGAGTTCGCCTTAGGCAGAAACGGGAAACCTCACCTTTTGAGTCTCAACGCAAAGTTTTTTTTCAATAATCAACGAAGATTGGTAATCGTAGACCCTAGTCAAGTACTTCAGACCAATCGATATGTGCACCATTTTAACGTTGCGGAATGTCCTGAATGCGATTATTTGCCTTATTGGCGATTAGATTTTCAGTTGATTCATCGACGTAATCATAAACGCTTTTCAAGCGTATGGAGGGCTGATATTCAGAATATTACGAGACGACAGAATGTTAGGGAAATAGTCTATGATCCTCAGACTGAACGGATAACTACAGAATATCATTTCCGCTTATTACCTGTATTAAGTTATCGAATTGAGTTCTAATCATAGGGGGAGTGAATTTGGGAACTGTCATACTACCAAACACTTCTTATGAAAAATTTACTAATTATTCTCAGCCTTAGCTTCTTCCTCTATTCTTGTGATCAAGCACCCAAAAACGTCCTGCCTGAGCTAAATCAATTTGGTAGTCTTTGCGACCTCAGTTATGGCACTGATGAGCGCCATATCTTGGATATTAGCCTGCCCGCAAATCGCTCCGAAAGTACGGCAGTAATATTATTGATTCATGGTGGTGCTTGGGTAGGCGGCGATAAAAGAGAAATGACTGTTATCCGAGAATCACTTGCTCGAAAAACCGGAATGGCAGTTGCCTCCATGAACTACCGCTTTGTGGGACCTGATGACATTGGCTATAAAGACTTGATGGCAGATGTAGATTTGGCTCTAGATTTTATCGATAGTCAAGCGAGTGAATGGACCATCGGTACAGGCAACTTCGGTATCGCTGGTGGGAGTGCCGGTGGCCATATAAGCTTACTTTATGCCTATTCTTATGATCTGGAAGGACGAGTAAAAGCGGTTAGTTCTTTAGCCGGCCCTACCGACCTAAGTGATGATCTGTTTATCGAATATGCGAGCAACTATCAACTTGATTATGCGCTATCTGAGTTGATAGATGCCGATTATGAACAAAACCAAGCCTTATTAGAAGCCGCTAGCCCATTATTTGGACTTCGCAATCTTCCAACGCAATTGCAGCATGGCGAAGATGATGACCTTGTTCCCCTCCAGCAAATCGAATCTTTAGCTACTGCTTTAGATGAGCTAGGGTACCCCAATGAATTGATCATTTATCCCAATATTGGCCACGATATCAGTGGGTTGTTAGGGAGTAATGTCAATAAGGTCGTCAACAATATGACTGATTGGTTTAAGACACATTTGGAGTAGCGTAGAGGCGGGAGTTTTATCAAAAAATTCCCGACTTCTTATCAAATAGCGAGCGGTTTGCAAATAATTGTACAAGCTATTTGCAAACCGCTTGCTATTATTTCCTCCATCTCTGTAAAAAGCCTGTCCAGCGGATTTTCGATTCAATCTCACTAGGTGCGCTTTCATTGTGCTGACGATCTACGGCGGTAATGATATACTGATATCGCTTCAGAAAGTGCGTTTCTTCGTCCAGAAAAGTTTGCTGATTGCCTCCCTGAATCTTATAAATAAAGTCAGCATTGGTCGAAGGAAGTTCTTTGCCTTGGCTACGATAGATCACAAAGTAAGCGACTGAGTCACCATAAGCTGATTTTTGCCAGCTGAGCTGAACGCCTTTTTTTAGCACACTCAATTCCTGTTCACTTGGAGCCACAGGAGGGATAGGATCACCTTTTTGGACGCTCGGAATCAAGGCCGGATTGCGGTAATAATAGTTTCTCAAGGAGTCCGTAAAGCCAAGTGGATTCTCGTCAAACCAACGCGCACTAAAAAATATACTGCCATCCACGGCATCGTTTTCCCTCGTTTGTCGGATTTGACGTGGGATTTGGCTAGGGCTATCCCAGTTTTTGTCCGCATTGTTGGCGATTTTATAGGGGCCGTGCCCAACGTACAATCGTTTGCCATAGCAATTCGCTGCCCACCACTCTACCACAATATCGAATGCTGCTGGTGGGTATCCAATACTCCAATATGCCTGTGGCGCGACATAGTCTATCCAACCATTGCGCAACCATAGTCTAACGTCTGCATACAAATCATCATAACTCGTTTGGCCAGCTCGGGTATCAGAACCTTCAGGATCGACTGATTTATTACGCCAAACGCCAAAAGGACTGATACCAAATTGGACTTCCGGATTGACAAAGCGTAAACTATCACTCAATCGCTGGATAAAAGTATTGACATTGTAGCGTCGCCAATCATCTACTTCCGGAAAACCTGCCCCATAAAAAGCAAAGCTGCTAGTATCTGGAAAAGGCGTTTGTGCGATTCTGTATGGATAGAAGTAATCGTCAAAATGCACTGCATCTATCGGATAGTGCTTTACCACATCTAAGACCACCCCAAGAACATAGTCTTGTGCATCAGGAATACCAGGATCGATATATAGGTTTTTTCCATACTGGAGCGTCCACTCTGGGTGAGTCTGACTGATATGATTTTCGGCTCTTTGCTTACCTTCTTTCCAATCCATGTCTGCTCTATATGGATTGAACCATGCGTGAAACTCCATCCCACGGCTATGTGCCTCCTCTATCATCATCTCCAAGGGATCATAATAAGGATCCGGCGCTTTGCCTTGCTCTCCTGTCAACCACTCTGACCAAGGCTCATAAGCTGACGGAAAAAAAGCATCACCGCTGGGCCTGATCTGAACGATGACCGCATTGATGCCTACTGCCTGTAAACGATCTAATAAATCTGTAAATTCGCCTGCTTGAACGTCTGCATAGAGCTTAGCCTGACTAGGCCAGTCGATGTTTTTGACCGTAGCGATCCATGCACCTCTAAACTCCCTTTTAGGAGCCTGAGCGTTCAGCGAAGCTGCAAGCCCAAACAAAACCAATAGGAATATGAATAATCGAGGAGGGAATGAGTGTGTGAGTTTGTATTGCTTTATGTCCATATGCTTCAAAAATAGTAGGTTCCCACGAATGAGTCCTAAAGTAATTCTTTTTCTCTTGCTCTTTTTTCCTTCTGTACCTCTTTTGGCTCAAGAAATATGTAATAATGGTCTAGATGATGACGGAGATAGTCTTGTAGATCTTAATGATCCTGATTGTGATTGTAATGGTGTCATTCCCCTTGCGCCTTCTATGATATCCAATCCTTCATTTGAAGATACGCTTTGCTGCCCTACAGGCTATGACCAGCTTTCTTGTACGCAAAATTGGCAATCGGGTACTACGACCTCTTCAGACCTCTTTCATACTTGTGGTTTTGTCAATCCAACCCAAGTCGATGCACCTTTGCCTTTGCCGGCTGGAGATGCTTTTGCGGGTTTTATCAACAATGGTAGCTATCAAGAGTTTTTAGGCAGTTGTTTGCCCAATGACTTAGTGGCAGGTACTAACTATCGACTCAAAGCGGCTGTAGGTTTTGGAATAGATGTCGGCACCGCTTATAGTGGCGTCAGTCCTTTTACATTTTCGCTTTACGGAGCGCCTAATTGTGTCGCATTTCCTATCAATACGGCTGGTAATGGCTGTCCTACGCTGGTTTCTCCTGATTGGGTGCTGCTCGGTAGTGTTACCATTACAGGCAATGAAGAATGGGTGGAAGCCATCATAGATTTTACCCCAACGCAAGATATTGGTTCTATTATCATTGGCCCTGATTGCGGCTTGCTCTCTCCACCAGCCTACTATTTTGTTGACAATCTTGTTCTCGGTTTAGTAACTGATTTTGGCGGTGTGAGTATGAGTCGTAGCGGAGACCCCTGTCAGGGAACGCTTAGTTTGACCGTCGATCCGATCAACAATCCCAACCTTCAATATCAATGGTATAAAGATGGAGTCGCATTAGTAGGAGAAAATACTCCAAGTTTATTCATACCTAGTGGTCCTGGAGGATTGTTTCAGGTTCGAGTTTGGGATGGCATATGTTGTGATACCATACAAGAGTTTATCCCGATAGGCAATGGATTGGTGGAAGTCGATATCAGCGGGCAATTAGAAATTTGTGATGGTGAGCAGACTGCACTCAGCGGGCCCATTGGTTTTACTACCTATGCTTGGACTACCCCTACGGGGAACGCTTTTGGCCCTCAAATCAATGCTAGTAGTGCTGGACAGCACATCTTGGAAGTAACCGATATCAATGGTTGTCAGGTCTCAGATACGGTTGACCTAATTATAAATGCTACCCCCATAGTACAAACTTCTACGGAAGATGTACAGTGTTTTGGCGAGCGAAACGGCTCTATCCAATTGACGGCTGCTGCTGCTCCTAGACCCGTTCAGTATTCTGTTGACAATGGAAACGCGATTACCAACGGTTTATTTAGAGGCTTAATCGCAGGACCATATGCTTATTTAGTGATCGATGCTAAGGGCTGTGAAGCCGTCGGTACGATCAATATCTTCGAACCAAATCCACTGGCAATCGAGATTGATCAGATTCAGGATGCGGGTTGTGATCTTGCCAATGGACTGGTACGACTCAGTACCAATGGAGGAACCGGACCTTATGTCATAAGCTGGGCCCCTGATAATAGTATTTTGTTGGAGCGTAATGACCTCGCCGAAGGTTCTTATGGCGTAAAAGTCGTCGATGCCAACGCTTGTCAAGATTCAATCAGTTTTCAGATAACCAACGATACGCGACCGGTAGCTGATTTTGTGATACCAAGACGAGATACCAGTGCAATTGCGTTATCCGAAGCCAATATTAACTTCCAAAACACCACCCAAAATGGTTTCCAATACAGCTGGGACTTTGGGGATGGCAGTGCGAATGTCGGCTCTGTAAACCCTACTCATACCTTCACTCAAGCAGGAAGCTACACCATCACTTTGATAGCATTTAACCGCAGCGGTGATTTTTGCGCGGATACCACTATGCAGACGATCCGGATTTTGGATGATTTTCATCTATACTTTCCTACGGCATTTACACCCAATAACGATGGAAGCAACGATCTCTATCAACTCAAAGGTGAAGGCCTCAGTCAACTGGATTGTACTATTTTTGATCGTTGGGGCCAAGTCGTTGCCACTTGGAGCGGGATCGATGGTAGTTGGGATGGGACTCGTAATGGACGTGCTGTACCACAAGGCGTCTATACCATCCAGGTCCGAGCCATTACCAATAGGGGAGAGGCATTGGAGCGAGGCCAGACGATAACTCTGATTCGCTAGGTTTTTTTATGGAGATGTTGATCGGGCCGCTTCGCGGAACGACTAAATGGATAAATAGCTAGTCCTTATGAAAACTCGTGTACAAATCGGCCTGTTCAAATTGTTGATCTTATCTCTATTGGCTGTAGCCTGCAAGCCTGAAGTAGTAGAGCCTGATCCTTGCGATCTCATTCAATGCGAAAACGGTAGTTGTGTCGATGGCAGTTGCCTCTGCGATGAGTATCATACCGGACTTGACTGTTCTGAGCTAAAAATTCCTATCACTATTCTAGCCGATGCAGTCCAATTGGTCTATGTGCCAGATGCTTGTACGGCTTATGATGGAGGTACCGGACTAGCTGCCATTAAAGGTGCTGATGTATATGTACAGATTCGTAATGCTACCGATATCATTTATGATACGCGGGACTTATTTTATGAAGACTCTGATTGCTTTGACGGTTGTGATTTTGCTAAGAAGATCAAGTTAGATGCTGCTACCAAATATCAATTACGAGTCTATGACAGAGACGAGTCTAGTACTGATGATCTGATGGGAAGCTTTTCTTTTAGACCTACTGAGTTGCTTGCTGGTATGAGTGAGTTTGCCTTCACTAAATGGTTGATGGTAGAAGATGAAAACTCATGTTCAAACGGTACTTTTAGTAGTAGTTCGAGTATGCGCTTTTATTTGGTGGACATAGAATATCAATTTTAAGCCCAAGCGTTCCGCGCAGTGAGATGGAATGATATTGGATTGGTAATTAGTAGAGGCGTATTGCATACGCCTTCTCCACCCAAGCGTTCCGCGCAGCGGTAAACCCCTAAATAGTCCTAATCCTCTGGGTACCAGTCTAATAAACGCACCTCAATATCTTCATCACCTTCGTTGACAAGGGACTTGAAAAGTTCTATATCACTAAATCCTCCTTGACCACGATAGTGAAAAGGATAAACGACTGCAGGTGTGAATTCTAGCACTGCAGAGGCCGCTTGTTTGACTTCCATCGTATAAGGTATATTCATGCAGACAAAAGCGATGTCAATGTCCTTGAGGGCGCGCATCTCTGTGATATCCTCGGTATCACCTGAGATATAGATCCTTTTTCCGCCCATATTTAATACATAGCCATTGCCGCGACCTTTGGGATGGCGAGAATCCTCTGTTTCGGGAAGATTGTACATTGGAATGGCTTCCACTTTGATGTCTTGCCAACCGATACTCTTGCCATTGGCCAAAGCATGTACTTCTTTGAACTGGATGTCGCCCAATTTGTCAATCACTGCTTGTGGTGCAATCAAAGTTGCTTCGGCGAGCTCTAAGCCTGCTAGTGTCTTGCTATTGAGGTGATCCCCATGAATGTCCGTGATCAGAACTAAGTCAGGCGTAAAGCCTTCATATTTTTGAGCTCCGCCATAAGGATCGCTGAGGATGGTCAGATCATTCCATTGCAAAACGAGGCTGCTGTGCAAAATAGGAGTGATGCTCAACTTGCCATTTGTCGTTTGAAAGCTTTCTGATTGGCCGATGATTGGTGAAATGAAACTTACTAACAAGGCAAGTAGGAGCAGAGGGTATTTCGCAAAGCGACTCATAGCAGTAGGTTTGAAGTTTGAACTTTGTATAGGTTTAGTACTCTTCAAGATGAGAATTGTTTCCCACACTAACTATCATTCAAAAAACAACACCCCTATTCTACCGAAGTAGAAAGGGGCGTCTCGTGTAGTTAGTAAAAATATCAGCCTATATGCGCTAGAGCAGCTCTAACACTGCCGTGCTGTTGCAATAAGGCCCGAGCAGTTTGGTAGTCCAGTTTACTGCTGTCCATAATCATTTTGGTCCCGCGATCGATAAGTTTATCATTGGTGAGTTGCATGTCAATCATACGATTGCCTTTGACACGTCCCAGTTTGATCATCACGGCGGTCGAGATCATATTGAGCACCAGTTTCTGAGCGGTTCCAGCTTTCATGCGGGTACTACCCGTGACAAATTCTGGCCCTACCACCACTTCTATCGGATGATCGACTAGACCGGAAAGTGCTGCATGGTAATTACAGCTGAAGCCGCCGGTGGGAATTCCATGCTCACGACAGCTTTTCACGGCACCTATTACATAAGGTGTTGTTCCGCTAGCGGTAATCCCTAGGACAAAATCATTTTGATTGATTTGATGTGCCTGTAAATCTTTCCAAGCCGCATTGGGATCATCCTCTGCGTGTTCTACTGCTTTGAGTATGGCACTATCACCACCAGAAATCAAGCCGATGACCCAATCATGCGGCACACCAAATGTTGGCGGGCACTCTGATGCATCCACTACTCCTAATCTCCCACTGGTGCCGCTCCCCAAATAGAAAAGCCGACCACCCTTTTGCATCTGCTGATAGATTGCTTCTACAGCAGATTCAATATTAGGCAGGGCTTTGCTTACGGCTTCAGGCACCGTACGATCTTCTCGATTGATGTTTTCCAACAATTGTTGGGTGGACATCAATTCGAGATGATCGTAGTATGAGCTTTGCTCTGTGGCTTTTGGGGTCATATATGCTAAAAGTGGTATCTCACGAACGCTTCAATGGCTTCGTATTCGGGTAAGCCTAAAAGGTCATACATCCGAGCAGTATGTTGATTACGATCTTCGGCCCGTTGCCAGAACTCGCGTGGATCATTACCCGGAAATAGGGCGCTGTCTTTTTGAGATTGGTGGCGGAATATCGCTTGTCGTTTACGTTTGAGTTCTTCTGGGCTAATGGGTACTGCCATTTCGATTTCATCAATCGGCCACTCTTGCCAAGCGCCGCGATATAACCATACCCAGCAATCTTGCATCCATTGAGCATCTTTGAGTCTGTCGATGGCTTGGAAAATCGCATCCAAACATACTCGGTGTGTACCATGTGGATCAGAAAGGTCCCCTGCGGCAAAGATTTGCTGCGGCTTTATCTCGTTTAAGAGATCTACGATGATTTGAATGTCGTCTTCTGATAGTGGTTTTTTCTTAACTCGCCCTGTTTCATAAAAAGGCATGTCAAGGAAATGAGCCCTAGATTCGGGAACGCCAGAATATCTTAAAGCAGATTTGGCTTCCCCTCTGCGAATCAAGCCTTTGATCATCTGTATACCCGGCGTGTCAGGCTGTCCAGATTCTTTGGTCGCCAAAAACTCCCTACTTTCTTGATAAAGCATTTCTGCTTGCTTCGCATTGGTCGGATCAAACTGACGGCTAAAGTCTTGAGCGAAGTCAATAAAACGGATCGCAGCATCATCAAAAACAGCGATGTTGCCCGAAGTCTGATAAGCAACGTGTACTTCGTGTCCTTGGTCAGCAAGTCGAATTAAGGTTCCCCCCATAGAAATTACATCATCGTCAGGGTGAGGCGAAAATATCAAGCTACGCTTTGGAAAAGGATCTTTGCGCTCAGGACGATGAGTATCATCAGAATTTGGCTTGCCGCCTGGCCAGCCAGTGATGGTTCTTTGCATCCAGTTGAAGACGCGGATATTTAGATCATAAGCAGGACCGTGCTCAGCGATGAGGTCTCCCATGCCGTTTTCGTTATAGTCCTCGCTCGTAAGCTTTAAGATCGGTTTATTGAGCTTTTTACAAAGCCATACAATGGCTTTGTGGGTCATTTTACTGTCCCATAAAACTTGCCCCACTAACCAAGGCGCTTTCTTACGAATCAATTGGGCAGAAGCAGCATCATCAATGATGACTTGTGCATTGGCGTGCCTTTGCAAAAAAGAAGCAGGAATTTTTTCGGTGATCTCACCTTCGATCATCTGACTGATAATCGGGGCTTTGCCTTCTCCCCAAGCCATGAGGATGATAGATTTGGCCTGCATGATGGTACCGATACCCATGGTGATAGCACGTTTGGGTACATCTTCTTCTCTAAAGAAATCACTAGCCGCATCACGTATGGTCATCTGATCTAGACGGATCATTCTAGTCCGAGAGTTGATCGAAGATCCCGGCTCATTGAAACCAATATGTCCAGTGCGACCAATACCCAATATTTGTATATCTAAGCCTCCAGCTTCCTCAATTTGTCTTTCATATTCAGCACAATAGGCATTTACTTCTTCAGCTTTTATCGTGCCATCAGGAACATGCACATTGTCAGGATCGATATTGACATGATCGAAAAGGTATTCGTTCATGAAGCGTACATAGCTCTGTAGCGCTTCTGCTTGCATCGGAAAGTATTCGTCTAGATTGAAGGTCATCACATTGGCAAATGAGAGTCCTTCTTCTCGGTGCATCCGAGCTAGTTCGTTGTATACTCCAGTAGGGGTAGAGCCAGTAGCTAGTCCTAATACTGCCATTTCTCCTTTAGAAGCTTTGTGGCGAATTAGATTGGCAATTTGCTGAGCAACTTCCCGAGAGGCTTGGCCAGCATCATCATAAATCCGTGTAGGGATTTTTTCAAATTGATATAGTGCGGGGGCTACAGTTTGAGTCATGATAATGATCTATTAGATAATTTCTATGCCTAATGCGGAATATGGTTTCAATATGGAATCATGTCTATCCAAGCTGCTAACAAGGATATTGACATTTTTACTTTCTCCTATTTTATAAGGCTGGACGGTGTCAATCTTTTCTTTGATGACCAGTGAGATGAGTTCAGCCGATGACTCCATCATCGCTCTTTTTACCTTCGTCTCGTCCCAATCTATTTCGGTGATGCCGAGTTGATGATGGATCGACCTGGTTCCCAGAACGCATAAATCAGCTCGTATTCCTCTCACCGTTTCAATTACTTCTGGTCCAACAGTTACTTGTGCCGTTTTGAGCAGCTTACCTCCAATAAAGATGATTTCAATTTTGGGGTGGTCTGCTAATTCGACAGCGACTGGAAGGCTATTGGTGATGAGAGTGATTTCGAGGCTATGTGGGAGGCGGCGTGCTAGTTCTAGATTGGTGGTACCACCATCCATGAAGACTACTTGACCTGAATTAAATAGCCTGAGCGCTTTGCTGGCAATCAGTTTTTTCTCCTCATCAGCATAAATCTTACGATCTTGGTAGCTGTATGGGTTGAGTGAGTGCGAAACAGCGCCACCGTGCACTTTTTTGACTTGCCCCAATTCGGACAATTCTTTCAAATCTCGACGGACGGTATCTTCAGATACTTGCAGTACTTGACTGAGTTCTACGGTTAGAACCTTGTTTTGCTGCCTAACAGTATCTAAAATAAGCTGATGTCGTTCGTCTTTGAGCATTATTTTGCGTGTTAATGCGCTTTTGTATTGCAATGATAAATATAAACGCGCAAAAAACCGCAATTTATTGCAATTATTTTTGAAAAGTCCGCAGAAACCCGCATTTTTCCTTCAAATACAATCATATGCATCCTCATTTTCTCCGTTTCTTACTGGTTTGCGGGTTTTGTTTAAGCACTTTTGGCCTAAAAGCGCAAAAGCCCGCAAATATGCCACCCTTCTATAATCCTGCCAATGCTTGGGTGGATTCGGTTATGCAATCGCTTAACCCTCAAGAGAGGATTGCTCAGCTATTTCAGGTCGCTGCTTACAGCAATCGAGGCAAGGAGCATGAAAGAGAGATCAATGCCTTGATTCAAAAATATGGGATTGGTGGGGTGATCTTTTTTCAAGGAGGACCTGATCGTCAAGCTCGCCAAGTCAATATGTATCAATCACGATCTAAAGTGCCTTTGATGGTTTCACTTGATGGAGAGTGGGGGCTAGGGATGCGTTTGGATAGTACGATCAGTTATCCTTATCAGATGAGTCTTGGAGCGATCCAAGATGATAAGTTGATTTATCAGATGGGCGAAGAGATTGCCCGTCAGTTTCAGCGTATTGGTTTGCACGTCAATTTTGCGCCCGTAGTCGATGTCAACAACAATGCAGCCAATCCAGTGATCAACTACCGAGCGTTCGGCGAAGACAAACTCCTCGTCACCCGCAAAGGCCTCGCCTATATGCAAGGACTTCAAGATGGGCATATCCTTACCTCTGCCAAACATTTTCCTGGTCATGGCGATACCGATGTTGATTCTCACCAAGACCTTCCTCAGATCAATCATAGCTTAGCGCGTTTGCGCGATATTGAACTTTATCCTTTCCAGCAAATGATGGAAAAAGGGCTTGGTGGTGTCATGGTCGCTCACCTCAATATTCCGGCCCTTGATGATACACCGAAGCAAGCGTCAACGCTCTCCAAACCGATTGTTACTGGGCTTTTGCAGGAACAAATGGGTTTCAAAGGGGTGATTTTTACGGATGCGCTCAATATGCAAGGCGTCGCCAAATACTATGAGATCGGTAGAGTAGAGGTGGAGGCCCTTAAAGCAGGGAACGATGCCTTGGTGTTTCCGCAAGATGTACCTAAGGCTATTGCAGCGATCGAAATAGCTTTGCGTAATGGCGAGCTTGAGCAGGTAGAGATCGATCGCAAGTGTCGTAAACTTTTGTTGGCCAAGTATTGGCTAGGTTTGGGAGATTACCACCCTGTGGAACGCCAAAACCTCTATCGTGATCTCAATACCAGCGAAGCGCATAGGCTCAATCGTAAGTTAGTAGCGGCATCTCTGACCTTGATTCGCAACCGAAATGATATCCTTCCTTTCAAAAACTTAGAGTCAAAACGTTTTCTCGCTTTGTCGATCAGCAAGACAGCCCAGAGATCGGATTTTCAAAATATGCTCGGCAACTATACTCAAATGGACTATGCCAATCTCAAGGCAGATGCTAGCAGCAGTCAAGTAAACTCAATCCAGCAGAAAGCCGCAAATTATGATGTTGTGATCGTGGGCTTGCACCAATTGCAGAGTCGGCCAAGAAATAAAGTCGTTTACAATGAGGCTGTCAAAAACTTGATTTCTGAACTGAGTCGTTCCGGCAAAGCCGTGATCGTGATGCTCCGCAATCCATATATATTGGACAAACTGCCAGGAGTTGAAAAAGCAGAAGGGATCTTAGTGGCTTACCAAGGCAATAAAGTAAGCGAAGAACTATCTGCCCAAATGCTTTTTGGTGCGATCGGCACTTCTGGGACCTTACCCGTAACGGTTAACAATAATTTTCCTTTTGGTTTTGGAATCAATACAAAAGGAGGTTTGCGACTTGAGTACGCTGATCCTGAGGAGGTCAAATGGGATAGTGGCTGGCTCGAACAACAAATGGATTCTATTGTGGGGCTCGGCCTAAATGAAAAAGCGTTCCCCGGAGGGGTCCTTCTTATCGCCAAAAATCAAAAGGTAGTCTATGAAAAAGCATACGGCTACCATACTTACGATCAACAGATCGCTACTCAAACCGATGACATCTTTGACTTCGCCTCAGTAACCAAGGTTACGGGCCCTTTGCCGGCGCTCATGAAGTTGCATGGAGAAGGTCAGTTTGATCTCCAAGCGCCGATGTCTGCTTATTGGCCTGATTTGGCTGGTTCTAATAAAGGAGATCTCAATTGGCGAGAAGTGCTGGCGCATAATGCTCGGCTTCAGGCTTGGATACCCTATTGGACTTCGACAGTGCCTTGGTGGAATAAATTGCTCAAAAAACCCTTAAAGTTTAAGCGCAACACTTTTGCGATGGACTCTTCGGCTACATTTCCGATCAAGGTTTCCTCCCAACTTTACTTACACAAAGACTATCGCGCCAAGATGTATGAAGCGATCAAGAAATCTCCTCTCAATGACAATCCCGGGTATTTATATTCCGGGCTTTCTTTTTACCTCTATCCCGACATGATTAGCCAAATGACTGGGCGTGATTATGAGACTTATTGCAAAGACGAAATCTATCGTAAACTAGGGGCTTATACCATTACATGGAACGCTTGGCAGCATTTTCCGATGGAGCGCATTGTACCGACTGAGCAGGATACTTTTTTTAGGCAAGAGTTGTTGCATGGTTATGTACACGATGAGGGAGCAGCGATGATGGGCGGTGTATCTGGCAATGCCGGACTTTTTGGGACAGCCAATGATCTCGCCAAAATCATGCAGATGTACGCCAATATGGGCACCTACGGGGGGGAACGCATCATTTCTGAAGCAAGCATGAAAGAATTTACCGCCTACCAGTTCCGCGAAGCGGGTAATCGTAGAGGTCTCGGTTTTGACAAACCTATGTTAGCGGAGCGTGAAAAAGGCTATGTAGCTCCCAGCGCTTCAGAAGCTAGTTTTGGACATTCTGGTTATACAGGCATTTTCACATGGGCCGATCCAGAAGAAGACTTAGTGATCGTTTTTATGTCCAATCGAGTACATCCAACTCGTCTCAATCGCAAGGTGTATGCGATGGATATCTATCAAAAGTTGCATGAGGTTTGTTATGAGGCTAGTCGCCGAACGCTAGAATCGAATTAACTTCATCCTGACATATAAACTCCCGCCCGGATGAGCTTTTTCGTCAGCTCTAATCCACAGGCCAAGGGGTAACTCATCTTCAATTTGGAGTTCTAGGCGGCAGAGATAGCTATAACCACTCGGATTGGCACGAGCGTAGGTGGGGATGAAGTATTGGGGAATACGTAAGCCTTTGACGCTTTCGCTTGAGGAAGATTGAGAGAAGGAAAACTGAGCCTGAATTTGCTGTTGGAGACTATCGGTGAGAGGAAGATTTTTCCGATACTGCAATTCTTGGGCTGATAGGAGAGGGGGCGAAAAAAGAAAAAGGAGAATGCAAAAGCCTTTAAACCAATTGAAATCAAAAGATATATTCTGGTTTACTTTCACATTCTCCTTCATAATATTATTGCTTATAGTCCAGAAATGATGCCTTCGTTAATTTTAACGTAGTCATTGTTTCCAGCTTTTTTAGCTAATTCGATTGCCATCATAGCAACTTTTTTAGCTTCTGCGTTTTTGCCCATTTTGGCTAGGATACGAGCTTTGTCAGTTACCATCCAAAAGCGCTCATTTCCACCCATTTCTAGACACTTATTGATCCACTCCAACGCCTGATCCATGTCTTTGTCATTGCTAGCGTAGAAGTTTGCGGCAGCGCGGTAATCATTCATACCAGGGCCAGCCATAGTACTTTCGATCGATGCCATTACTTCTGACTTCGTATCCAACATAACGGGAATACTAACGGAAGTGTTTTCCCAAAGGATATGGATGTTAGCAGAGTTGTCAGTGATAGTATTGAAGCCCATAGTAAAGGACTCAATAGAGATCGGATAAGCTTGAGGCTTAACCGTGAAGCGTGCTGCTTCATTTTTCTCATCATATCCACCTACATTACCACCTAGGCTTAGGTCGCTGTAAAGCATGATTGTCCAGCTGTCTTTGCCTGGCATAGTATAGACTGCGTAAGTACCTGCTTTGAGGTCTTTACCACCGATGTTTGCGTCGCGGTCAAAGCTGAGTTTGGTAGCACCATTGGCTCCAGTACGCCAGATTTTACCAAAAGGTACCAATTCGCCAAAAATCGTACGCTCACGCATAGAAGGACGAGAGTAATCAAGGCTAAAAGTTGCCATGCCAACAGCTTGCTCAACTTTAGAAGAAGGGCTAGGGGCTGGTGTCTGAATTTGTGCGTCAGCACTTACAAAAAATCCCAGTGTAAGCAATAGTGCGAATACAGGGGTGAGTACTTTGTTCATCTTATTTTGCATTAGTAATTTGAGTTGTAATTCTTGGCAAAGCTATGCAAAGCGCCTCTGAAATCCAATCTGTGGAAATTGCCAATCTGAAAATACGAAAAGGTGAAAGGTATTGGGGTTAAACGATTTTTAAACTAGTACTAATATTGGGAATTTTGGAGAATTCAAAGTCCATTAGACCAATAGATGAAAGTATATTCATGGCTCCTTACCCTACTTTTTGTGTTATCTCTCCCTTCGATTACTCCTCTTACGGCTCAGTCGCCGAACGCTCAATTAAAAACTGCTAAGCAGAAGCGTGAGCGTAAGAAAGCTTCGCGCCAAGCCGCTGAGTTTGCTAATCAATGGCAAGGCGAAAGCATCGAAGAACCAAGTTCCCAGGGTATACAGCAAGATAGGGGGGAAGCGTTCGGCGAGGCCGAGAATAGCCTAAACTCCGATGGAAATACTATGCTTGCAAGTCCTGAGACTCCACTAGACAGCACTGAAGTCGAAGCGGCAGTATATACGCTCGAAGAGCAGCAAAAGCTCCGCATGAATGAACTCAAACAGCTGCGGAAAAAATTAGACAAAAAATCGAGCACCTTTGCCCGTGATCTTGCGCGGATTGATCTACAGGAGCGCTATTGGCAAGCTGAAGATATTCGAGAGCCTATGGCAGACGGCAAATTGGTATTTGCTTTTCAAAGTGCACAAGGACCAAAGTTGATTACTTACGATGAAAATGGAGAGTGGTATAGTACGGTAAGCTTACTCAATCATAATCAAGTCCCGGTAGGAGCTCGTAAGATTGCCAAAAAACTCGAAATGGAGGTGAATCAATTTGAAAATAAGTTTTGCTTTGAAATGAGAGATTTGAGAAGGCCTGTATATGCATTATATACTTCGCAGAAGGATTTGGTCTCAGATACGATTTTTCAAGACCATGAAGGCATGCCAAATGAGAACTAGTAATTGGTGTCAATGTATATGGGCATGGTCAGCATTTTACATATGGGCGACAAATTCAATCATTGAGTCCAGCTGATATCGGTTTTCTTGCTATGGTCATTACAGCAGATGGCTTAGCTGTTCCAGAACGCGATATTTTGAGATTATTAGAGGGGGAACTTTTTCTATACCCAGATCAATTTCAGACTTCGAATATTAGTTGGACTCCGCCTTTAGGTTGGAGTGGTGGCAAAGGTTGGTTTGCTAAACCAAATTGGGAACCAGAATACAACCGTTGGTTTCCTAGCCAGGACTGGTATGTAGATACTGATTGGTAAAAACCATGTGGTAATAAATTATTTTGCAAATAGAAGCGGACTTAGGTCCGCTTTAATTTTTTTAAGAAGGTGATTTTTCTATTTTCGAGCTTGAAATTAAAACCTTCTCTATGCTTTTAGCAGTAGACATTGGCAATACGGATATTGTATTTGGCTTTTATGAAGAAAAAAAAGGATGGGTTGCAGAGATGCGACACCCATCTGCTCACTATACAACAGCGGGCAAAATCTTCAAAAATTGGCTGATAGAGCATAGTATTAGCCCACATCTTATTGAAAAGATTGTGCTTAGTAGTGTTGTGCCTGGCGTAACGCCAAGTTTACTCGCATCATTAAAATCTCTTACGGGTACTGACCCGTTGATTCTCGGCATGGACTTGTACGAAAAACTCCCATTGGATATTGATAATCCTGAAGAAATAGGTTCTGATTTGGTAGCGAACGCATATGCTGCCTACCAGAGGTTTAAACAAGGGTGTATTATTGTTGATTTTGGGACTGCCTTGACTTTCACGGCAGTATCTTCGGATGGGGAAATAATGGGAGTCGCCATCGCACCCGGCCTCAAAACGGCTATGAAATCCTTGTTTGCCAATACGGCTCAATTACCCATGGTGCCTTTAGATTTGCCAGAGTCTGTGATTGGTAAAAATACCGCTCATGCAGTACAAGCTGGGATATTAGGCGGGTATGTTGGTTTGGTCAATGAAGTATTAGACCGAATGATCGCTGAAATGGGAGGCGAAATAACCTTAATTGCTACAGGAGGACTCTCTTCTATCTTGAAACCTGTTCATAAGCGATTCAATCATATTGATCGTAAACTGACTCTTGAAGGTTTGAGAATGATCGCCGAAAAATACGGCTGAAAACTATAACTGAGTATGACGCCTAATAGAATATATGTCGCGGCAACTAGCCAACATGTAGGAAAAACCACCTCAACCCTAGGAATCGTTTCGGTGTTGAAGGAAAAAGGTCTCAATGTAGGATATTGCAAACCCGTTGGGCAACAGTTTATTGATGTCGGACCTAGTCGTGCTGATAAGGATGCTTTGCTCTTTGCCGGGACGATGGGCTTCGAGCTAGTGCCTGAGTTACATAGTCCAGTCATTTTGGGCTCTGGTGCGACTACCAGTTATCTTGATAATCCCAGTCAGTTCAATTACGAAAATAAGATCCTAAAGGCTTCCAAAATCCTTCAGCAAAATCACGACATCGTGGTTTATGAAGGAACCGGGCATCCGGGTGTCGGAAGTGTAGTCGGACTATCTAATGCCAAAGTAGCTGATTTGCTCGGTGCTGGTGTGATTATGGTGGTAGAAGCTGGAGTTGGTAATACAATAGATCGCTTAACATTGAACCTTTCATTGTTTCGGGCTCAAAACGTCAAGATCGTTGGTATCATCATCAACAAAGCCTTGCCCCAAAAAATTGACAAAGTGAATCACTATGTCGGGAATTGGCTGAAAGAGCAAGGGATACCCCTGCTGGGAACGCTGCCTTATGAAGAAGAATTGGGTTTGCCTGTGATGGCTACGATTGCTTCGGCCGTAGGCGCGAAAGTGTTGCATCATGGAGATCAATTAGACAATCGAGTGAGTGATATCATCGCAGGCTCTTTAATTGATCTTAGCAATAGCAGTGATTTTTGCAATCAATTATTGGTCGTAAGTTTTAAACGATTAGGAGAAGCAATCAAAAAAATCCAAAAGGTCGCTCGTTTGGTCAACCTAGAGAAACAGCCTCTTTCAGGAATTATCGTGACTGGAGAAGGGGAGCTAGAAGGTGAACCCTTGGAGTATATCAATACGCATAAATTACCGGTCCTACAGGCTAAGATTGATACCTACGAGGCTGTAATCAAGATTAGCCGTATCGAAGTTAAGATAAACAACCGGACTCCTTGGAAGGTTAAGAAGGCAGTCGATCTTTTTAGAGAACATATAAATTTCCCATAAATCGGTATAGTTAGCTTTTTCGGTGGGATTTTGTTTATTTCGCCCTGCTTGGGCAAAAGTATAAATGCCCAATAGTTGATAGCTGAATACTAAATATGAAAGTCCTCATAATTGGAGCTACTGGACGGTTAGGCAGTCAATTGGTGGAACATGCCTTAGAGGCTGGACACGAAGTTACTGCCTTTGCCCGTAATATAGAGGTGTTTCCACTTGCTCATCCGAATTTGCGTCTTCAGCAAGGAGATGTATTATACCCCGCTTTGATCGAGGCTGCATTGGCAGGACAAGACGCCGTATTATCAGTAATCGGTATCCGACAGTTCAAAGGTCCGATCACCCTTTTATCTACAGGCATTCGGAATATCATTTCGGCAATGGAAAATAAAGGGGTAAAGCGCCTTATAACCATTACCGGAGCCGGCATCCTCCAAGAAAATGATTGGCAAATTGTGATGGAGTCCCTCAGTTTTCCTCCTAATTTGCAGAATATCTCTTTGGATCATCTGCGGGTCTGGGAATTACTAAAGATTAGTAAGTTAGATTGGACGATTGTCTGCCCAGCTTTTATGCATCTGTCCGAAAAAATTACCGATGAGTATTTAGTCTCTGCAGATTACTATCCTAAAAACAGCCGTAATGAAGCTTCTGTGAGGGCTGTTGCTGAGTTCATGATCAAGGAAGCATCAGATAACCAATTTTTAAATAAAAGGGTTGGGATTGCCAGCCCAATAGATTGAGATTAGGGTTTCCTTTATTTCAAATTATCGTCTATCTTTGGCTTTCAAGCCTCAATATCCTGACATCCAATATCAAATGAAAATAGGCATTATCGGTACCGGAAACGTAGCCAAAGGACTCGGAAAAGCTCTGACTCATCATGGCTACCATGTTATGTTTGGTTCTCGCGAGCCTCAAAAAGCTACTGCTCTCGCTGGCCAAATGGAGCATTTTGCTCAAGGTGGTACTATCGCAAGCACCATTCATTATGGTGAAATTGTAATTATTGCAGTTCCTTATAAAGCAGTTGAGGCTACTCTGAGAAACATTGATACCTTTCGAGACAAGGTAATCGTTGATTGTACCAATCCTATCGTATTTGGAGAAATGGCCGAGTTGGCGATAGGCCATACCACTTCAGCAGCCGAACAAATTGCCAAAATGGTACCCGGCGCCCAAGTTGTTAAAGCCTTTAATACCAGTTTCGCCAATCACATGGAAAATGGCCCATATTTTGGTCCCCATGATGCCAGTATGTTCTATTGTGGCGATAGCGAAGAAGCCAAAGAATCAGTTTGTAAATTGATCGAAGCGGTTGGGTTTGAAGCAATTGACTGTGGCCCATTGGATAGTGCCCGTCTGCTTGAACCTATGGCAACTTTGATTATCCGTCTCGGATACAACTTAGGTATGGGCAATGAAATTGCCTTCAAACTGCTCAAGCGCGATTAGCATTAGCAAGCCCTATTTTCATGACACCACGCTATCAGGCACTCGAACTTATTCGGAAGCGCTCCATGCGTGAACCTGAAGCTTATAGTGTTCGCCCTAGCGAACTCTTTGGTGTCAACGTGTTCTCCCGAAGGATGATGAAACAATATCTTTCGCTGGACATTTATGAGGCCCTACAACAAAGTATAGTAGAAAGACGCACCCTAGACCGAGCGATATCTGATCCCGTAGCCAATGGGATCAAAGCTTGGGCCATAGATCAAGGAGTTACACATTATACTCACTGGTTTCAACCTATGGGAGGACGAACTGCCGAAAAGCATGAATCCTTTTTAGAGTTGAACAATGGTGAGGTGATGGAGAAATTCTCCGGTGAGGAGCTGAGTCAACAGGAGCCTGATGCTTCGGCTTTTCCTTCTGGCGGGCTGCGCCGAACGTTTGAGGCGAGAGGCTTTACTGCCTGGGACTGTAGCTCTCCAATATTTATTTCAGATTCAAAGTATGGGAAAACGCTCTGTATCCCCACTATTTTTGTGTCTTATACAGGTGAGGCTTTGGATTATAAAATCCCCTTACTCAAATCTATTGCTTCTCTCAATACGATTGCCACTCAGGTTTTCCAATATTTCGAACCTGAAGTAAAACGTGTCTATCCCACTCTTGGCTTAGAACAAGAGTTTTTTTTGGTGGATGAAGCTCTTTACGAACTACGTCCTGACCTTGTCCAGACTGG
>JBGCFA010000075.1:0-19803 GCA_045106675.1 Bacteroidia bacterium | reverse complement strand
TTCTTTGTACATTTCAGAACGTGCCATTTCAGCTCCATTTAAACGACCGCTAATTTTGATTTTTACACCTTCAGCACCCATTCTCATTGTTGAAGCAATTGACATTTTGATCGCTCTACGGAAAGAAATTCTTCCTTCGATTTGTCTAGCAACACCGTCAGCAACTAATTGCGCATCAAGTTCAGGTCTTTTGATTTCAAAAATATTGATTTGAACTTCTTTCCCAGTTAATTTCTTTAACTCTTCTTTCAGTTTATCAACTTCTTTTCCACCTTTACCAATCACGATACCCGGACGGGAAGTATGAACAGTAATGGTGATTTTACGAAGGGTACGTTCAATAATAATTCTTGAAATACCACCGCGAGGGATACGAGCATTCAAATATGCTCTAATCTTCTCATCTTCGATCAGCTTATCGGCAAAGTTTTTTCCACCGAACCAGTTGGATTCCCAACCTTTGATGATTCCGAGTCTAAGTCCGATTGGATGCGTCTTCTGTCCCAAAGTAGTTTGGTTTAAAAATTAATCTTCAGTTTCAGGAATTTGGTCAATAACCAGTGTTACGTGGCAGTAACGCTTGCGGATCAAATGAGCACGGCCTTGAGGGGCTGGGCGCAATCTCTTTAGCATGCGAGCGGCATCAACACTAGCAGTCTTCACATAGTGAGTACCGATATCAACTCGTTCGCCTTCAAACTTCTCTTCCAGGCTTGCTATCGAAGAACGAAGAAGTCTTTCGACAGCAGGTGCAGCTGCTTTAGTGGTAAGTTTTAGCAAATTAAGTGCTGCAAAAACTTCCATACCACGTATCTGATCTACTACTAAGCGCATCTTGCGCGCTGAGGAGCGATAATTGTTGAGCGCAACTCGGATTTCGTCAGCTTTCTGATCCTTAAGCTCATTAGCATAAGTAGTCTTACGCTTAGGCTCTTTGGGGATTCCAGCCGCGATTTTTTCCTTACGCGTCATTTTCACAGTATCCACCATCTTATTATCTTCTTTTGTCCTTTCTGTTACCAGCATGGCCACGGAACGTACGAGTCGGAGCAAATTCACCCAACTTATGTCCTACCATGTTTTCTGAAATATAAACCGGAATGAACTTATTGCCATTATGAACAGCAATTGTATGACCTACAAAATCCGGAGCGATCATAGAACGACGGGCCCATGTCTTGATTAGGCGTTTTTGCCCAGAGTCAATCATCCGGCTGACTTTCATTTCCAACTTGGGATCAACAAAAGGCCCTTTTTTCAGCGATCTAGCCATAGTTTTATTATTGGTTGAGTTTCTGAATTGTTGAGTTGTTGATTCGACAATTCAGTCATTCAATTCTTATTTCCTATTTTTCTTCTTACCGATGATCAGGCGATTAGATGCCTTCTTCTTATTACGAGTCTTAAATCCTTTGGCTGGTACACCATTACGGTTACGTGGGTGCCCTCCAGAAGATCTACCTTCACCACCACCCATTGGGTGATCGACAGGGTTCATTGCAACACCACGAACACGTGGGCGATTACCTAACCAGCGGTTACGTCCAGCTTTTCCGATATCCATGTTAGCATGTTCGGTATTGCCAACAACACCGACAGTAGCCATACACTCAATCAAAACCATACGTGTTTCACCAGAAGGCATTCTCAGGATAGCGTACTTACCTTCACGAGCTGTAAGCTGAGCGTAAGTTCCTGCACTACGAGCCATGATGCCACCTTTACCAGGTACTAGTTCAATATTGTGAACAGATGTACCGAGTGGAATGCTCTTTAACTTCATAGCATTACCAACAGTTGGCTCGACAGAATCGCCAGAGAGTACTGTTTGGCCTACTTGGATCTTATCTGGAGCGATGATATAACGCTTCTCTCCGTCTGCATAAAAAAGCAGGGCGATGCGAGCTGTACGGTTGGGATCATATTCAATAGCCTTAACAGTTGCTGGGACATTGAATTTATCACGTTTGAAATCGACTATACGATAGCGACGCTTGTGTCCGCCACCAATGTAGCGCATAGTCATTTTACCAGTACGATTACGTCCACCAGAGCGCTTCATTGGAGCAGTCAAAGACTTTTCCGGAGTTGCCTTAGTTATATCGGCGAAATCTGAAATCGACATTCCACGTTGTCCGGGAGTAGTCGGTTTGAGTTTGCGGATTCCCATTAGATTATCTTTTTAAGTGTTGAATTGTTGAGTTGTTGAATTGTTGAATTGACAATCAACAATCCGACTATTCAAAACTTCTAAATGTGTTTGTAAAAGTCGATTTCGTTCCCTTCTTTCAGCGTAACGATAGCCTTCTTATAGTTAGATGACTTTCCTTTAATTACACCTTTTTTGCTGTAGCGAGAACGTATTTTGCCACGTACTATCATAGTGTTGACGTTGTCAACCTCTACTTCATACAGGCGCTCGACTTCGCTTTTAACTTCGCCTTTAGTTGCACCAAGTGCTACTTCAAAGCCGTATTTTTGTATTCCCTTCTCAGGAAACTCCACCATTTTTTCAGTGATGATGGGGCGCTTTAGGATACTCATCGTATTAGTTAGCTAAGCGTTCGTTAATCACATTCACTGCACCTTCAGTAAGTAGCAGCATATCTGCGTTGAGGATATCGTAAGTGTTGAGATCTGTCGCGACCTGTATATTTGTCTTTTGCAAATTACGGCCTGAGAGATAAACATTATCGTTTTGCTCAGAGAGCACCAACAATACTTTTGTTCCTGCTAGTTCAAATTTATCAAGAATTCCAATCAACTCTTGAGTTTTAGGGGCTTCCATTTTGAAATCTTCTAAAACTCTGATGCTTTCTTCACGTGCTTTGTAAGTCAAGGCACTGAGACGAGCAAGTTGCTTAGTTTTCTTGTTCATCTTAAAGCTGTAGTTGCGAGGTTCTGGTCCAAAGATTCTACCTCCATGGCGCCACAGCGGAGATTTACGGTCACCGGCACGAGCGTTACCAGTACCTTTTTGGCGGTAAGGCTTTTTATTTGTGCCGTGCACTTCGCCACGCGTTTTGGATTTGTGAGTTCCCTGACGACGATTAGCCATCAGTTGACGCACATCCATATAGATTGCGTGATCGTTAGGGGTTTCTAGGTTGAAGATATTCTCAGAGAGATCAACCTTTTTACCCGTATCTTTTCCGTCGGTATTATATACTGCTACTTCCATCTTATTTCTCAACAATGACGTAAGACCCTTTATGACCAGGTACAGATCCAGAGATAACTAACAGATTCTTCTCAGGAATCACTTTGACTATTTGTAGGTTTTGCACTTTTACGCGCTCATTACCCATTTGTCCAGCCATTTTCATTCCTTTGAATACTCGTGAAGGCGTTGAGCCTGGCCCCAAAGATCCTGGAGCACGTTCTCGGTTATGCTGACCGTGAGTACGGCCACCAACTCCGTGAAAACCATGACGCTTTACAACCCCTTGAAAACCTTTACCCTTGGAGATACCTACGATGTCGACAAATTCGCCTTCTTCAAAGATATCAACTCCAATTGTATCACCGAGTTTTAAGTCCAACTCGAGGTTTTCGAAGTCAAATTCAGCCAGTTTACGCTTAGGAGTAGTTCCTGCTTGGCTAAAGTGGCCCTGCATGGGCTTGGTCGTGTTCTTTTCCTTCGCTTCGTCGAAGGCTAACTGTACGGCGTTATAGCCGTCGGTTTTTCCGTTATCCCGAACATCATCAGATTTAAGCTGAGTAACTACGTTCGGTTCGGCATATATGAGGGTACAAGCTATGTTCTTACGATTCTCATCGAAGATGCTTGTCATCCCTACTTTTTTTCCTATGATTCCTGCCATCTTTTTTTCGTTTAGAATAACTAGATGCAATACCGTCTGAGGTAATAGACCTATTGTCAGACTTTGATTTCTACATCTACCCCGCTGGGTAACTCCAATTTCATCAGCACGTCCACTGTTTTGGAGCTAGAGCTGAAGATGTCGATCAGACGCTTGTAAGAACTGATTTCGAACTGCTCACGTGATTTTTTATTTACATGAGGAGAACGATTTACCGTAATCACAGAACGCTCGGTGGGCAACGGAATCGGTCCACTCACGATGGCGCCGGTGGACTTCACCGTCCGTACGATCTTTTCCGCGGATTTATCGACGAGATTGTGGTCGTACGATTTCAGCTTGATTCGGATTTTCTGTGTCATTTTTCCTTATTTAAAAAAGACGTAGGGATGCCCTACGCCTTTGCCAGGCCCTTAATTTTTGCAATCACTTCTTCCTGAATGCTCGCGGGAGTTTGCTCATAGTGAGAAAACTGCATGGTAGAAGCCGCACGTCCAGAAGAAATTGTACGTAAATCAGTTACGTAACCAAACATCTCAGACAATGGCACTTCTGCCTTCACTATTTTAGAGGTACCGCGGTCTCCCATATCAGCGATTTTACCACGACGACGGTTCAAGTCTCCAACAACACTACCCATGTATTCTTCCGGAGTAGTTACCTCTACAGCCATGATAGGCTCTTTGAGGATTGGCTTACACTGTTTCATTGCTGAACGGAATGCCAAACGACCCGCTAATTCGAATGAGAGTTGATCGGAGTCAACTGCGTGGAAGCTACCATCAAATAGACGCGCTTTTACTCCTTCTACTGGAAATCCAGCAAGAATACCATCGTTGAGGGCACCTTTGATGCCTTTTTCGACTGAAGGAATAAATTCCTTTGGAACATTACCGCCTTTGATAGCATCTACGAATACGAAGTTCTCTTCATCTTCTGCTGTAGTTGGTCCAAATTCAATTTGCACATCCGCAAATTTACCACGACCACCAGTTTGCTTTTTATATAGCTCACGATGGGAGATTGAACCCAAAATAGCTTCACGATAAGATACTTGAGGCTTACCTTGAGTGATTTCAACGTTGAACTCCCTTCTCAGGCGGTCAACAATGATCTCTAGGTGAAGCTCTCCCATACCAGCAATAATGGTTTGGCCGGTTTCTTCATCAGTATGTGCCTTAAAGGTTGGATCCTCTTCGGACAACTTAGCGAGGCCTGTTCCTAATTTATCTTGATCACCTTGAGACTTAGGCTCAACGGCAAGCTTGATAACCGGATCTGGGAAACTCATCGATTCAAGTACCAATGGATGCCCAACCGCAGTCAAGGTATCACCAGTACGAATATCTTTGAAACCAACACCAGCTGCAATATCTCCTGCTTCAACCACATCGATCTGACTACGCTTATTAGCGTGCATCTGCATGATACGGCTGATACGCTCTTTGTTGCGAGTTCTTGTGTTATAAACATAAGAACCACCTTCTAAAGCTCCAGAATAAACACGGAAGAAAGCCAAGCGACCTACGTGAGGGTCAGTCATGATTTTGAAAGCCAAGGCCGTAAACGGTTGGTTTACATCTGCACTACGAGTTTCAGTTTCTTCAGTGTCAGGATTAATTCCCTCAATGTCAGCGACATCTGATGGCGAAGGTAGGAGTGAACATACTGCATTAAGTACAGCTTGTACACCTTTGTTTTTGAAGGCAGAACCACACATCATTGGTGTGATAGCCATATCCAAAGTTGCCTTACGCAATACCTCGATGATTTCATCTCGAGTGATCGATTCAGGATCTTCGAAGTATTTCTCCATCAAAGCTTCGTCATATTCTGCGACAGCTTCAATCATGTGATTGCGCCACTCTTCGACAGTATCAACTAGGTCAGCAGGTATTTCGATTTCCTTAAAGGTCATACCGAAATCATCCTCGTTCCATACAATGGCTTTGTTGTCCAAAAGGTCAACAACTCCTTTGAAGTCAACTTCTGCACCGATAGGCACTTGTATAGGTACAGGATTTGCACCTAACATATCTTTTACTTGACGCACAACTTCAAAGAAGTCAGCACCAGAACGGTCCATCTTATTGACAAATCCGATACGTGGTACACCATACTTATCAGCTTGGCGCCATACAGTTTCACTCTGAGGCTCAACACCACCAACAGAACAGAATACTGCAACCGCACCATCCAGAACACGCAAAGAACGCTCTACTTCAACCGTAAAGTCAACGTGTCCAGGAGTATCGATGATATTGATACGATGCTCTCTGTCTTTGTAATTCCATTGGGTGGTGGTAGCGGCAGACGTGATAGTAATACCACGCTCTTGCTCCTGCTCCATCCAATCCATGGTAGCGGCACCATCATGTACCTCACCAATTTTATGGTTAATACCGGTATAGAAAAGGACCCGCTCCGTAGTAGTAGTCTTACCAGCATCAATGTGAGCCATGATGCCGATGTTACGGGTGTCTTTTAATGGTATCTTTTTCATTTTTATAGGACTATTACTACTGAAGTGATATCAGGCGTATAAAAATTAAGTTCAATTTAGAAACGGAAGTGAGAGAATGCTTTGTTGGCTTCAGCCATACGGTGCGTATCATCTCTTTTCTTAACAGCTTGTCCTTCGTTCCGCGAAGCGGCGATAAACTCAGCAGCTAATTTCTCACGCATAGACTTACCGTTGCGAGACTTCGCGTATTTGATTAGCCAGCGGATACCAAGACCTTCGCGACGCTTAGGTTTTACCTCGGTAGGGACCTGGAAAGTAGCACCACCAACACGGCGGCTCTTAACTTCTACGCCAGGCATTGCATTGTCAATAGCTTTACGAAATACTTCTAGGCCATTTTCTCCGGTCTTTTCTTCGATGATTCCCATCGCACCGTAGAATATAGCGTAAGCTGTACTCTTCTTGCCATCAACCATGAGATTGTTGACGAATTTGGAAACCTGAATGTCGCCAAACTTTGGATCTGGAACCGGAATTCTATTTTTAGCTCTGGTCTTTCTCATCGCTTAACTTACTTTTTTGGTTTTCTGGTACCGTACTTTGAACGTCCTTGGTTACGGCCTTCTACACCGGCTGTATCCAAAGCGCCGCGAACGACGTGATAACGCACACCTGGTAAATCTTTTACCCGGCCACCGCGCACCAGTACAATAGAGTGTTCCTGAAGATTGTGTCCTTCACCACCAATATAGGCATTCACCTCTTTTTGGTTGGTCAAGCGTACACGAGCCACCTTCCGCAAAGCAGAGTTAGGCTTCTTAGGAGTAGTGGTGTAAACCCTAAGGCATACTCCACGTCTCTGTGGACAGTTGTCCAGAGCAGGAGACTTGCTCTTTTCGGCTTTGGCAGTTCTGCCTTTTCTTACTAATTGTTGAATCGTGGGCATACTAAACGATTTGTTTAAAGCGGCTGCAAAGGTAGACATAAATTGGGCCTATCCCAAACAGCCTTCAGCCAAATTCCAATTAAAATGGACACAGGCTTCTAGCTTGCAAATGCAAAGCGCTTCAAAACTTAGTTGGTATAAAGGAGGAGAGAGGACAAAAATGCTCTGGATGAGCTTGAGTGAGGTATTTGATCGCAGAAAAAACTGCACAAACGATAATCACTATTGATGTCTTGCTTTCTTCCGGGATACCTGGTCTTAATTGACCATTTGGCATTGCCATGAAGCGGACTTTGCGTCCTTCCTGTTCGACAGATACACTTATTTTCGTATAGAAAAGGAGTCTCTTTACTCGAACGGGAGCGCAATTTACATACATTTATTTATTATCCAATACCTAGACCACAAATAATTCATTTTCGATGAATCACGGGATCAAGGCTATAGAGTTCGATCTCTTCTTGTTTGCCTCTCAGTATCATCTTATCGATATATTCGGAGGTGTATTCTTTATCTAGGCTAAGTTGATCTAAGAGGGTCGAGGAGAGCAATAAGCGACGATTACGGGCATTACACTCTACTTGGATACGAGAAGCCGTATTGACAACGTCACCATGAAAAACAATATCTCTCTTAAAATCTCCGATTTCACCTACGACTACTTTACCGACATGGTAGCCAGCTTTAAAAATAGGTTCGAATCCATAGGTCTGGAGGTAGTAAGAGCGACGGCGCTCCATCAATTCATAAATCCAGAAAAAGCAGCGAATGCAATTGAGCCTTTTAACACCGGTTTTTTTCGGCCAACTAATCACAACTTCATCCCCTACATACTGGTAGATTTCGCCTTGCGAACGCCGGACTGAACGAGCAATATCATAAAAGAAATCGTTCAGGAACTGATGCCACTTCATATGCCCTAGTCGCTCAGCAATGGTCGTAGAGGAACGTAAGTCCATAAACATAAAGATGCGCTCCTCCTCGATTGGCTCATTGTATTTGCCCAATAAATAATTGAGCACTACAGTCGGACCAATCAAACGCACAACTAAAACGATAAACTGCAACGCTAGCAGGATCAAGAAACTATAAAGGATATTGTAGATGACTGTGCCCCCACTTAGCCACTCTTTTAAGGTTTGAAACCGAAAAACCTCCACAGAGCTCGTCGCAGGATCAAATAGACTAAATATCAATAGCACCAAACCGATGCTCAACACAAAGACCAAAAAATAAATGAGGCTGCGAATCAATAGCACCCTAATGAAGCGCTGACGGCGCAGACGCGTTTGATACAATAATGCATCCACCCAGCGAGAAAGGAATCCAATCAAAAAACCAATGGAAGCATATACTACAATCCACTTGGGCTCTGTTTCTGCTTGAAAAAGCGAAAACAAAGCACCGATACTGAGGCCATAAACGCCACGTATCAATGAGGTGGAAATAACAAGGTTTCTATTCATCAAGCCTAAGCTTACGCTCAGTTTGCAAATTAGTTGTCGTGATAAGTACTATATCAACGTTAGCTTATTATTGACTTCCAAAGCCATAGCTTCCTGACGTAAATCTTTTTTCAGCCCTTTGATATATTCAACCACCTCATCTAAGTAAAGATTTAAGTCGTTGCGCGTGATATAGGAATGGACAATATAAACGACTTCTCCCACTAGGCCCAATTTTTCACTATGCCATACTCCATTGGCAATTTTGCAGGTAGCGCCTCCAAATCGTTCCGCCATAAAGCCTAGCGTTTTATCCATATATTCAGTCGTATCTGCTTCTTGATCGACATCTAGAGTAGTAGGGATGAATATTCCGATACTGTTTGTCCGTTCCAAGCGTTCAACGCAGTTGTTCAAAATATCTTCTAAGGGTCCTGGCAACTCGCGACTATCTCGTGCCTTGAGCTGAAAGGAAGGAAAATCTGGCAAAAAGGGTAGCTCAAAATCCGCTATATCTGGAAACTCCAATAGTTCGTGCTCCTTCCGAGAACGATTGATCACCGTTACAAAACCGGTTTCCTCCAAACGTATCTGTGCCTTGAGCTTTTTTTGTAAGCTTTTGATGCGTTGGATACCTTCTCGGGTAGGTGGTCCCATGATCACAACCAAATCCGTCCGCTCCATAAATGCTTTAGTAGCATCGTCGAGGGAGTCATTGGTATGAATTACCACGTTATCGTAGTTAGTTCGCACCCGATCAAGCAATATCGTAGCTTGCGTACTAGCAGGTAAGTAACTATCATCCTGCGGTAACAAGATATCGTAGCCATCGGCATGGTGATAGACTTGGGCGCCTTTGTTGAGTTGCGCTTCGTTGAGAAGTCGCCAAGAGTTTGGATATTCGAGATAGGCAGTAGGCGTCTTTTTGATCTCGTAGAGCTTATCCGCGAGCAGCGTACTAAAGGTCGTACCGCCTGAATGTTCCTCGACATGAAAAATCAAAATTAGCTTATGATCTCGATTTTCGTTCGCCAAACGTCGATTAGACTGCACGAGATAATGTCCCAAGATGCGGGCTAACTGAATAGCAACTTCAGCATGGGCATGGAGTATCTCCAAGAAATCATCTCGACGGATAACGAGTACATCTACTTCACTCACAGCAGCGACAGAGGCGGATCGCACTTGATTTTCGAGAATACCGACTTCGCCGAACGTGTTACCTGACATCAAATAAGCGAGTAGATTTTCTTCGCCATTATTGATATGTTTGACAGCAACAATACCGTTTAGGATAAGAAATAGCGCTGTACTAGGCTGGCCTTGCCAAACGATCATGTCGTTGGCAAAATATTGCCGTACCTTGGCTTTATCTGCGATGGACGCCAGCTGCGTTTCGGACAGATCCGCAAAGAGAGCGGATTCTTGCAAGGAGGCAATTACCTGATCTTTATTCATAGGAAAAGGGTGGCTTAGGCCGATGGCGACAAAGATAAGAGTAAATTTCGCAAAAAAATTATCGCTATTTCAGCACAATGAACTAAATTTCTTTTCCCTTTACTTAGAAACGAAAGTCTATCATCTCATGATTCGTCCGTATTTATCTATTCTCATTTGCTGTTTATGCGTTTTACTGCCCCTGAGTAGCTATGCGGATGATCCCGAAACCTTTCGAGTAGAGCTCGACACAATGGCTGATAGTAGAGCCAAAGTGAGCCGCGCGCTAGAAATTGCCTTAGAAGTTTCGAGAGAATATCCACGCGAAGCCATCGAATTTAGTAATGAAGCCCTTACCCTAGCCCAAAAGCTGCGTTCTCGCGAAGCGATCGTCGAAGCACACAGCAACTTTGGCTTGGTCTATATGAATCAAGGCAAATTCAATTTGGCCAAAGACAGTTTCCAGAAAGCCATCAGACTCAAAAAACAGATTCTCAGCAAGAGTCCATTTTTTTATAACGCTAGTATTGGGGAAGATTATCGCCTGCTAGGCATCTGCTATGATAGTTCAGGAGATAGTAAAAGGGCGATTGGGTTCTTTCAGGAAGGAATCAAATTTGCGCAAAAGTCTAAAAGTCCAGAGCAGGTAGCAAAACTATACAATAGTCTAGGGGAAGTGCAGATTAAGGTAGAGGCATTTCAAGATGCCCAAAACTCTTTTCAACAAGCCTTGAAATATGCAAAAAGTGCTGGCAATCCACGTCTAGAGAGAAGCTCAGAAAGAAATCTCACCACCAGCTATGCCCTACTCCAAAAATACTTAGAAGCCCAACAATACATGATGGAAGTGGAAGCGTTCGCCGTAGAGGCAGACTCCTTTGAATCTACCATCAGTGTGATACGAGATAGCCTTGAAGATGTCCAAGAAGACCGCAAGGTAATTATTGGTGAGAATAAACTCCTGGAAATCGAGCGAGACAAAACCCAAGCAGAACGTGATTTGGCCCTGAGTCAAACCGAAGCACTCGAGCAGCGCCAACAGAAATGGTTTATTGGAGGAATTGCGGGTGGTGCACTAGCACTCTTTATCATCATAGGCTTGGTCAGTCGAGCCAACAATCGTAAAAAACACGCGCTGCAAATGGAGACAGAACGTGAAAAGACCGTTCAACTCCTCCACAACATCTTACCAACCTCCGTCGCAGATAGTCTCTTAGAAAAGAAACGAGTGCCACCGAAACGGTATGAGGAAGTCTCGATCTTATTTACTGATTTTAAGGGATTCACCGAACTAGCGGCCCAACTCAGTCCAGAACAGCTAGTCGCTGAACTAGAGTTTATTTTTGGGGAATTTGATCTCGTCATGGAGAAATACGGACTCGAGAAAATCAAAACCATCGGTGATGCTTATATGGCGGCAAGTGGACTGCCAGAAGAAAAAATCGGTATAGACCATGCGTTAGACGCAGTCGCTGCGGCCCTCGACATGCAGGAAATCATCCGCAAATGGGGAGCCCTCAATCGACAAAAAAACAAAGCCGTCTGGGAATTACGGATCGGGATTAATTCTGGCCCTGTAGTAGCTGCTGTGATTGGAGAGTCAAAATTTGCTTATGATATCTGGGGAGATACCGTCAATGTCGCGAGCCGAATGGAGACACATGGCGAGGTCAACAAAGTCAACATCTCTGAGAGTACCTACCAATTGGTCAATCGCTATTGTGAATGTGAGTATCGCGGTCCCGTAGCCGTCAAATCCAAAGGAGAAGTCGGTATGTACTTTGCCAAGCGCATGAAGGCTAAACGCAAAACCAAAGAGGCGACTCGCAAACGGACCAAAAGCTGGTGGAGAAGCTAGACCAGAGTGGCTAATCCGTAGTCGAGAGTCGATTTTATCAAAAAGCAGATCGGGTTCTATGCATGATGCGTAGAACCCGATCTGCTTTTTGGAGATCTGCACATGCTAGGATTTGTCTTTCACTGCTTCGCGGAACGCTCACTTCAAACAAACGTTCCGCGAAGCGGTGAGATAAGCTTTGAGGTGCTGATCCCTTTTGCAAACAACACTCTACTGCACAAGTATTCTCTTGTACTAATAAAGTGCCTGCCAATAGATAAAAGGTAAAATTCACAAATCAGCGGGAATAATCCCTAGCTGATTAGGCGGCTTCAATTCCGAACTTGTGTAATACCAAAAGGGACACAACTAAACATCGCAATAATTCAATCTACATTTAGCCTTACAAACTTATTAGAATGAAGAAAAAACCACAGTATTTAGAAAACGGAAAAGCCTTGAAAGGGCATGATCCGATAAGTGTGTATGCAGGAATGGCAAGTTTAGGTAAAAAAAACATCAGCTCTATTTATGAAGATGCTATCTACCAGTTTAACTCTCCTGAGAATAAAAAAGAGTTTGATGAAAATTCAGAGAAATATGCACCTAAATATGGTGGGTATTGTTCGATTGCAATAAGTGAAGGAAGTCTAGTCGAAGCAAATCCTCATAGCTCACTAATACAAGATGATGCCTTACACGTTTTTTTCAAGAATGAAGAAAAAGATACTCAAGACGAATGGAACGAAAACCCTATTGAAAACAAAAAACGAGCAGAAATCGAATGGGCAAAACTTATATAATACTCGCAATGAGTATCTTTTATCAAAATGATGAGACTGAATTAATTATTCAGAATGGTAGGAGGCAATAGAATTATGAAATTAACGATACAGGACACTTTTAATAAAGAGCTTCCAGCGGACCCCAATCGGGACAATAGCCGTCGTCAGGTTCTTGATTCCTGCTTTTCTTATGTTACTCCTCGAGTACCATCACAAGCTCAATTAGTTCATGCTTCGGATGAGATGCTTCGGACAATAGGATTAAGTGAGGCAGAGAAAGACTCGATGGACTTTTTAGAGGTATTTTCCGGCGCGAAGGTATTGGATGGTACTCAACCATATGCAATGTGCTATGGAGGTCATCAATTTGGCTCTTGGGCGGGGCAACTGGGTGATGGCAGAGCAATAAATCTAGCAGAAGTCATCCACGATGATAAGCGATGGGCCCTACAATTGAAGGGTGCTGGTGAAACCCCTTATTCCCGTTCTGCTGACGGTTTGGCGGTATTGCGTTCCTCTATTCGGGAGCATTTGTGCAGTGAAGCCATGCACCATCTCGGCGTACCGACAACAAGATCTTTGTCAATACTGCTAACTGGAGATAATGTCTTAAGAGATGTGATGTATGATGGAAATCCTGCCTTTGAAAAAGGGGCGGTTGTGTGTCGGGTGGCCCCCTCATTCATCCGCTTTGGCAATTTTCAAATCTTTGCCTCACGTCGAGATCTAAAGACACTCCAAGAGTTGACAGATTATACTATCCGTCATTTCTTCCCAACAATAAAGGAAGGGAATAAAGAGAGCTATATTCAATTTTTCAAGGAGGTCGCTAAGCGAACGCTTGATATGGTAATCCATTGGCAACGGGTAGGGTTTGTTCATGGAGTCATGAATACGGATAACCTTTCCATTTTGGGTTTGACCATAGATTATGGACCCTACGGCTGGTTGGAGGGATATGATCACAATTGGACCCCAAATACGACTGATAAGGATTTTCAGCGTTACCGATTCGGACAACAAGCCGGTATCGCTCTGTGGAACTTGGCGCAATTAGGAAATACACTCTACCCTTTAGTAGAAGAAGCCGAACCTCTGGAAGAAATATTGGAGGACTATAAAATAGCCTTTGCTGAAAAATACTTGGCGATGATGCGAAGTAAATTGGGTTTACAGCAAAAAGAACAGGAAGATGAAGAATTGATAGCGGAGTTGGAAAACGTCTTGCAAATCACAGAGACGGATATGACCCTATTTTTCAGAAACCTAGCACATATCAACAAGGATTATACGCTTATTGACAAGCCCAACTTTTTGGATCCAATCAAGGATGCTTTTTACCAAAAAGATGCACTCAGCCCTGAAATTTCAGAGGGTTGGAGAAAGTGGATCGAAAAATATGTAAAGAGATTACAGTTGGAGTCAAACTCGAACGAAAAGCGTCAAGAACAGATGAATAAAGTAAATCCTAAATATGTATTGAGGAATTACATGGCTCAAATGGCGATAGACAAAGCCAATGAAGGTGATTTTGCTTTAGTCAACGAACTCTACCAAATGCTGAAAAGACCCTATGATGAACAGCCCGAGTATGAAAGATGGTTTGCCAAGCGACCAGAATGGGCAAGGCACAAAATAGGCTGTTCTATGCTTTCTTGTAGTTCCTAAGTATTGGGTTCCGATCCCAATAATGCGCTAGCCAGATTGGATCAAAAAAAATGTCCAATGGATCAGGAATTAAAATTCCGAACCCATTGGACATGATACTTCAATATTGAATATTTTCTAGTTTGCTACTGCTGTGCCCCAACCATCATATTCGCCTTGGCAAAGCTCTGCCGCTTGAATGAGGTATAGCACCACTGCATCTATGGTTTGCGTATCGACTTTGTCTTCACGCACCAATACTAAACTGTATGGAGGTCGGCCGCTACCTTCGGTAAAACCTTTGCCGATCACTCGGAAATTATCATTTTGAATACGCTCTAAGAACATCTCACGGGCTGTCTCAGAGTAAAAGTATAGAAAGTGTTCTACCTCTTGGGTTTCGGATACCGAAACGCCGTTTTCTTTTAGTTTTTCGATTACCCGACGATTCAAGATCGATTGATATTCGACCTGAGAGGGAAACAAAAATTGCTTATAAAAGGCCCAATCAGGATCAGCGAAATTCTCAAGGGTGTATTGATGACCCGAAAATTCTTTCATCACTTCCTCGACCACACCTTCGTGATCTATAGCAGAAGCACAATAGAAATAGAATATTCGTCTACCGCTATGAGTATTGCGGCCAGCATATAAGCCATGTAGGTTCTGGCTCATGTGTTCCGCAAGGCGGTCCTCCAAGACATAAAGCGTTTCCGCTTCTGCTGGAGTCGTAAGACCGTGCTGGTTGGGTTGATTCAACGTAACGGCTACTTGTATAAATTCAGCCTTATCGGCTAGAGGTGAATCAGTATTGAGCGCAAGGTCAACCATGATGGAGGCAGGCTTCTCTTCTATCGTGCAGAAGTAAAAGTCCCACTCAGTAGTGTTTGCCATCTGAGAGACTATTTTTTTACAAGAAAAGGACAGGAAAGATTTGTTGAATGCATAAATCCCTGAGTCAGTTGTTATCCAACTACTCAAGAATCCTGTAAGTCAACAATTTTGATAAAGAACGATAAGAAATGTCCTTCAAGATACTCCTGAGGTCTCGCAATAAAAGAGGGCTAAGTTTCAATGGTCACATAATGAGGGGTAGCGGGGGATTTCTCATGCCTAACGGCGAACGGTAAATTCTGACTTTTGCAACCATTTGCGAATTGTGTACTGCCGTTGCGTCAGCGGTCCCAAGACATAGACATTGGTCATGCGCAGCACCGGCGATTCATAGGCATCTTCGCGCACCACCGTGCCGGGACTAACAAAGGAACTATGGATAAAGTCCAGAGTATCACCCGATTTGTACAAAAATCCCACATGGTTTGACATACCGACTATATACAATTCATCGGGCTGAGAGGCGATATAGCGCAAGGTAGGCTCTAGTGTTCCGAAGCGGATCAAAGTATCTGAGAGCACCTTCGTAATCGTCGTCGCATCAGACTGTGCTACGTGATAACGATTCAAAGTCAAACCAGCGTGTTTAAGCGTAGTTGACACCAAATAGCCACAAGCAACGAGTCCTTCGCCGGGCACATTGGTATAGCCGTTGAAGTCCCAAGGAGTGCCTAACCAATATGGCACAATATCGTTGACCAAGGCTTGACGCAGATATCGTCCCGCAGATTTATAAACCACCTCCTGCTCATCCTGATCTACCGTCCGAAGGAGTAGAGCATATTTCTCACGATTTTGTTTGATCTCTTGGCAAACTTCTGAATAGGGTGGCGTTGCAACCAACATAAAAAAGACCCCGACTAACATATGCATGGCGAATGATTTTGTATCCTTAACGGTTTATTTTTGATAGGATACAGATGGGGAAGGGATTGCATAAAAATGTTGATGGAAATTAGGGATATGGTGGTATAAAATTGGGATGTATGGCGGTCCCAAATTGGAATATCTGTGGCGGCGCAAGATTATGCGCCCCTACAATGGTGGGAAATCTTTTTGGCATATCATGCTGTGGCGGCGCAAGATTTTGCGCCGCTACTGGGACACCCAAATCTCTAAATCATCAAAATACACTACTTCGCCAGAGGGATTCCAGCAATACACCTTGAGGTATTGGCCTTCGTGGCGACAATCCTTCGGGAGGCGCAATTCTAGTTGTTGCCAGTCGCCTTGGCTTTGGGTAGCCTGGCTTACGATCCCGCCTTTAGTACCTGGTATCTCCGCGATGAGACTGGCTGCTTGGCCATTTTCATTACTACTATGGCGCCAAACTTTGATAAGGATTTCTTCATCTCCTGTGAGCTTAGGGATGCGTGTTTCGAGGGCAAATTGGGCCGTAGCGCTCAGTCTAGCGCTATATTGACCGCCATGGGCTTGTTCCTTGCTTTGGAGCACCCCTCCGGTGAACGCTTGCTCACCTTGGACAAACGCGGGCTTTCCCAGCCGGGTTCTCACGCGTTCTGCATCGCAGTGGATATAAAGCTCCTGCGGTTGCGATCGCTGCCAAAAGTACCATCCCGCCAAACCCAGCAGCAATCCCAACAGCATCACTCTCCCAAATTCATGGAGAATGCGTTGAAATTCTGTTTGTCGCTGAGTGGCCGTCAGAGTCGTTGGCATGAAAGAAGTTTTTATATTGGGCCGATGGTTTTTAGCAGCATCCTTTTTGTCGCCTATTTTCTACCAGCCTTCTTGGTACTGTACTTTCTCAGTCCCATCCGCTGGAAAAATGCTGTGGCCCTAGTCGGAAGCATTGCTTTTTACCTTTGGGGAGAGCCGAGTTTTGGCATCTTGGTCTTATTATTTTTGGTAGTGGATTACTATTTGATTCGCTTGCTCTACTACTCCTCGACCAAGTTAAAAAAGATTCTGCTTGCAAGCGTCATTGCCCTCAATCTCAGCACGCTCCTCATATTCAAATATCTTAACTTTTTTAGCAACAACCTCCATTCTCTGCTGCATAGTTTAGGTAGTCAATTCGATTGGGTAGTGCAGATTGCCTTGCCGATTGGGATCTCCTTCATCACCTTCCAGAAGATCAGCTATGCCGTAGATGTCTATCGTGCTCAAAGCGAACCCATGCATCGTTTTGTGGATTACGGGCTTTATATCCTATTTTTTCCGCAGCTGATCGCAGGGCCGATTGTGCGTTACAATGAAATTGAAAGCCAAATACGTGATCGTCAAGCCGAAGAGAACTCCGAGAATCGCCTGCGGGGACTATTCCGTTTTGTCCTTGGTCTGAGCAAAAAGCTCCTCATCGCCAATCCTTTGGGGGCCTTTGTGGATGAAGTATTTGTGGCTTTGCCCGGTGGTATTGGTAGCTCATTGGCGTGGATTGGCATCATTGCTTACTCTTTGCAGATATACTTTGACTTCTCTGCCTACTCAGATATGGCCATCGGTATCGGACGGATATTGGGCTTTCGCTTGCCCGAAAACTTTCAATTTCCCTACATCGCCAACAGCATCACAGACTTTTGGCGACGCTGGCATATTACGCTCAGTCGCTGGATGCGAGACTATCTGTACATCCCTCTTGGCGGAAATAAGCGTTCCGCCCGGCGGACCTACCTCAATCTCTGGCTCGTCTTTCTCCTCAGTGGTCTCTGGCATGGCGCGGCTTGGACCTTTGTGATTTGGGGGATTTTCCACGGTGCATTTTTGGTGATCGAGCGCTTGGGCTGGAGTCATTTCATGGAACGCTGGCCGCGAGTGTTGCGCATCGGCTGGACTTATTTCTTAGTATTGCTTGGCTGGGTGTTTTTCAGAGCTAAAGACCTGAGCGAAGCCTTGACCTATTTGGGCGAAATGTTCAGTTTTTCAGGACCGAATACAGGTTTAGCGCCTGATACCTACATATGGTTTTTGCTGATTATTGGTCTGGGCTTTGTCTTTTCGGGTATTTATGGCCCTTGGGAGAGACGCTTCAAAGAGGGATATCGGCTGGGCCGAACGCCTGGATTCATCGCCCTGCAAAGCTTAGGTATCTTGCTAATGGGCCTTTGGTGCGTGCTCGAACTTTTTGCCAGTGATTTTAACCCCTTTATCTATTTTAGATTTTGATGAAAGCGGCTACTCTAAATATCGTGTTCGTTTTGCTCGCGGGGATTATCTTCCTCGCAGCGCACTTTATGCCGCCTTTTATTGAGCAAAATCCACCACTCCAAGCCATCGTTCCCGCAGGGATAACGCTAGAAAACACAGCCAAAACCTGGAGCCTTGAAAACTGGCAAGATCGCAGCTACCAACAAACTACCGAATCTCTCCTACGCGACGAGCCTTATATGCGCGCTTTGGGCGTGAGGCTCAAAAATGAAGTGCTTTACAGCCTATTTGACCATAACGCCAATCCAAAAACCGCCGTCGGCAAAGACGGTTTTCTCTTCGATCCGACCTATATCAATGCTTATTTGGGTGTTTATAATCAAAAGGACTCGGTCTTTGACCATCGACTAGCCCAACTAACACAGCTCCGAGCAAAACTAGAGCAAGTGGGTACCCAACTGCTGATCTTGCTTCCACCGCCAAAAGCATACGTTTATCCAGCAGCTTTACCGCAGTCTTTCCAAAAATTGACGCGCCAAGAGAGTGATCGCCTCAAACTAGCTTCCGCCTTGCAAACGCAAGGTATCGCTCAGATGGATTTTGAGTTTTATCGAGAAATGACGGACCAAGCCCCTGCCCTACTCTATCCTAAGACGGGTTTGCATTGGAGTCATTATGGTGCATTTGTGGGTTTGGACTCCCTGCGGGGAACGCTCAGTCGGATGCTAGGCAAAGAGTTGCCAAAATTACAATTGGATAGCCTCCACTTTACAGACAAACCAAAAGCTCCCGACAATGAATTGGCCGTTCTCAGCAACCTATGGAGAGATTATCCTTATGATACTTTAGCATACCCACACTATAAAATCTTCAGCGATAGCAGTAGCTATCAGCCCAAAGTGATTACTGTCGGAGACAGCTACTATCACCTCTGGTCAGAGTTTGGCTACTTAAATGGTTTGTGGGATGATGCCTCGCAAGAGTGGTTTTACTATGGCCGCAGCTTTAGCCGAGCGTTCCCCAAAGGGAGAGGCCTAGATAAAAACAATGAGGCGATTCAAAATGCTGTCGCAAAGGCAGATGTGTTGATTCTTGAAGCGAGTGCCACGAATATACATCAGCTCGGTTTTGGCTTTGTGGAGCAATACTTAATAATTACGGACTAAGGCTTTTTTTTAGTGATCACTCGATACACCCCCACTTGCAAACCATAGTCAAAATCTTCATCTCCATGCCAACGCAGCAAAGTTGCCGCTTCTGCCTGCCAAACTTTCGCAAAACGATATTGAAAACCAGCGCCCCCAAGCACGGAATTGCCTTGATAAGTAAAGCGTTTTATGATCACTTCATTGAACGCTGTTTGGTCAGCGGGTCTGAGGCGTTGAGCCCCCCAATAATTGATTTGAGTACCTAATC
>JBGCFA010000074.1:0-48214 GCA_045106675.1 Bacteroidia bacterium | reverse complement strand
TGTCTACTGTCTACTGTCTACTGTCTACTGTCTACTGTCTACTGTCTACTGTCTACTGTCTACTGTCTACGGACTCACCACTATCGGCTTTGTTCCCACTTGCTCTCCGGCTTGTATTTTGACCCAATAAAGGCCTTGTGTGAGATTGGCGGGAAGCTCAAATTGCTGCTCCAGCGCAAATTGCACCTCTTTTTGCCAAAGCTGACGACCACTCATATCTAATAGCTGAATATTACCTCCTTCATTCTCCAGCCCCGCGATCTCTAGCGTTAGCGTAGCACCAGCCTGAGCAGGATTGGGATAAAGCTTGAAATTTGCCTCCGCCAATACTTCCAAAGCGGTAATAGGCGCATCGTTTCGATCTAGCAAAAAGGCCAAATCCCATTGAAAAGCGGGTATCGTCGCATCTAACTCACCATTGACCACTGTTACCGGATCACTCGCGATCACCGCACCCGTGAGACAGTTATACCATTTGAGGAAATAAGTTGAGTCAACTAGATTTTCTAGGTGGAGGCTAGTGCCAGTGACAGGAGTAGGAGGCCCGCCTTGCGGAACGCTGCTATGATTATACTGATTGGAAAGTAGCCAGCCCGTAGCCATTTTATTGTCCTGAGACTGCATGACATAGGCATCTACTTTAGAACCAAGACCGGAGAAACTATATGCCCCAATCGAAATCCAATCGGTACCAGTATTATCTACTTTGATGATGTGCGCCCCTGCGGGAACGTTGATGAGGTAGTCGGTCGAAACTTGTGCGTTTTGACTGAGAACTTGTGAGCCATCTAATCTTACGTTGAGTTTGGGACTATTGCCCGTTCCGCTTCCTGTCGAGATTGTAAAAGTACCGTCTTGGGGATAATTGACTACAAAAACTGGCGGGCTACGAAACTGAGTATTCCACTGCGAACCATACAAAAAGGTCCCCAAACTGGCATTAGTCGGGCTGATACTACCGTCATTGTTCACGGTGATCGTATCGGTGCCGATGCTACCCCAATCCAAAGAAGGTATCAAAGACAGATCTCCCGGCGCACCAGAGACAACTCCATTAGCTGGTGTGAATTGCTTGTCTTTTAATGGAATATCAGCGGTAACCTTTGCTACTGCATCAAAATGATAATACAAATCGCTCACCTCCACGTAGATATCCCACCACCAAGTCATGCCTGTACCCATCGCACCGCTAAAGAGCGTGCCCCAAAGACCATTGTGGATATGGATACCGTCTGGATCAACTTGTGGTAAGGTGCTCGAAAGACCAATTCCGAACTCGCCGTTCATGGTCGGTTTGCCGTATTCGTCTAGATAGCTTTTGATCCCTCCTCCTAGCACGCGTTCGATATTTGGAGAATTGAGGTAATAGTGCGTCTGCGTAAAGTCAAAGTCTGTATTGCCCCAGATCAGCGGATCGTTTTCTGATTTCGCAAAGCTAGTGGTGATCAAATGCTGGTAAGGATCAATCGACTTGATGTATTGGGCCATATCAGCATGCCAAAGCGCTACATCCGATCTGATCTGATCGTAATTGTCGGTCCATTCCACTTCGTTGAACAACTCCCAACTCATGATCGCCCGTGAATATCCCCAACGCGCCACGATATAACGATAGCGATTTTTGGTATGGTCGATAGCGATCTGATTGGTAAAAAACTCTGCCGTATTTTGACAAGGCCCACCGTTGGCGACATTGTAAGGGCTATCATTCCAATTAGGATTGACTTGGGTCGAGACTGGCCCGTGATGCTGTAGAGCGAGCATGATATAAACGTCATTCTCTGAGCAATACTCATAGAGCCAATCTTGATAACGGCTTTTGACTTGATGGTATTTGCGAAGACCCTCAAATTGATTCCAACCATTTTCCCACTCTATGCCGAGTCCCCAATGTGCATGCCACAAACGGAAGTAATTACCCCCATTGGCAGTCATCTTATCAATCCACTTTTTGTAGTCTTGAAATGCATTATTGTTTTGCCAGCACATATTTTCACCGATCAGGATCAACTGCTCTTGATTATCGGTTTGTAGATAGTTGCTATTGCTCAGGCGCGCAAATCCACGCTCAAAAGGAGCCGAAGCGTTGACGCAGTCAAAAGTCTGAGTTGGGTGAGTCGTCGTACCATTGGCATCGGTAACGCTCAATGCATAAGACCAACTACCTATGAGATGTGGGGCAAAGCGTAGTTTGAAACCATCACCATCAGGGGTCAAACCGCCAGAAGTACTGAGGATATAATCTTCGATATAGAAACCATCCACATCAATCGGCTGATTGTCTGGTCCTGTAAATACCGCTTTGACCGTGATTTGGTCATAGTCATAAGGATTGCTATAGCTCGCGTTTAGGTCGATTGCCACCTCAAACTTTTCGTATTGACCGACAGTGGTATTGAGAGGCGATATTTGATTGATGATGGGTTGTGCGACTAGCATAAGGGGAGCCAGAAATAGTACACCCAATATGCAGCTAATTAGCGTAAAATGTCTTTTCATAGTAGTTTGATGAGTTTTTGGCTGATACGCTGCCCCGCAAATAGTAGCTCAATAAGATACATTCCTGCGGGCAAAATTTTAGCCTACGTTCAGTACGTAAAGAGAAAATTTGTAATAAGCCTACTTGTTTGATTTGTACTGGAGGAGTAAAGTGTCAAACGGATTCGGATAAGCGTTCAGCAAGGCTGGATCGAGCTGGATCTCTTGTCTTGAAGTTTTTGGGGCTACCGCTCAGTCGCGGAACGTTTGGATCAAGCCACAAAATATTTGTCGTAGATCGCTTTTTTAAATCCCCCTTTTTGAATCATTTACACTCCTTTTACATTGTTTTACAATCGATCTGGGGCGTGGGGAATTCTTCATGATAGCTTTATGAAAAATAACATAGCTAATGAAGAATACTTATCGGTACTCCAATATTTGTCTATTGCTATTCTCTATGGGATTGATAATCTCATGCAATGGGCAAAGCACATCAAAAACTCCTAGCGTAGAGCAAACTCAAAAGACGGAGAAGCTTGAAAAACTGATCAGTACATACGCCGAATATGGGGAGTTTAATGGGGCCGTATTGGTAGCAGAAGAAGGCAAAGTGATTTTTCAGAAGGGATTCGGATTGGCCAATATGGAATGGGACATTCCTAATCAAACGGACACCAAATTCCGCATCGGCTCTATCACCAAACAGTTTACGGCCATGCTGATTGTGCAATTAGCGGCGGAAGGCAAACTTGATCTACATACTCCTATTTCAAAATACCTATCCGATTATCCCAAAGAGAACGGGGATAGAATCACCCTCCATCATCTGCTAACGCATACTGCTGGGGTTCCGAATAATTACGATTCATCGATCCCCAAGGTGAAGAAACTTGACATGATCATCCCCGATAATTACGCCCCTAAAGATTTGGTAGGAGCCTTTTCCAGCCTGCCGCTTGATTTTAGTCCAGGGGAAAAGTTTAGTTATAGCAATTCTGGCTACGTGGTCTTGGGGCATCTCATTGAAGTGATTACTCAAAAGTCTTACGCAGAAGTATTAGAAGAGAAGATTTTTGCACCCTTAAAGATGACGAATACAGGTGTTGAGAAACATAGACCACTTACGAATAATAGAGCTTCAGGCTATTTTCAGAGTTGGGGGATGTACTATAATGCCAACTACATCGATATGTCACGGGTCTTTTCGGCAGGAGCGATTTATTCTACCGTAGAAGATTTATTTATCTGGGATCAGGCATTACATACGGAGCAATTACTTCCCCAAGAGTACCTCGATCAAATCTTTAGTCAACATATTCCAGACCCTGATTATGGTGGTTATTATGGGTATGGCTGGAGTCTCGTTGAAAGGCCCTTGGGTAATAGCGAAGATAAGATCGAAATCATAGGCCATGATGGGGTAATAGACGGTTTTTGCGCAATATTTACTCGCATCCCTTCGAGCAAAGCATCTGTCATCCTTTTGAGCAATATCAGAAGAGCGCCCCTCAATGCGATGACCAAAGGAATCATGGGCATACTCTATGATAAACCATATGACTTTCCTCGAAAATCAGCCGCTAACTCTCTGTTTGATGTAATCGACAAAGAAGGCCTTGCTAAGGGCATTGAGCATTATGAAGCCATCAAAGATGACGCTGCTTATTATCTCAGTGAAAACGAAATGAATATGGCCAGCTATAAATTCTTACAATCTGACAGAGTCGAATTAGCTGCAGAAGTGCTAAGACTGGGTATTGAGGCCTTTCCTGAAGCCTTCAATCTCTACGATAGCTATGGAGAAGTGCTCATAAAGCTTGGCAAAAAGAAGAAGGCAATAGCGAATTATAAAAAGTCCATAGAGCTCAATCCTGACAATGAAAACGGCATCCGCATGTTAAAAGAATTGGGCGTCGATACTGATAAATTGGGCCAGTAGCTCGGAGCTACTTAAACGCATGACAAGCGTTCCGCAGGGCGGTAAGAAAAAAACAATGACCAAGTTCAATGTAAAAGGATATGTTCAGTTCGAAATAGGACATTGAACTTGGTCATTGGTCATTGAATATTTTTTAGGCATTTATTTTTACCCTTAAATCTCCTGATTTCTGTCATCCACCTGACCTAAGCCTCAAGTTTTACGTTTTATCTTTACAATTGCCTTTCAGTTCCATTACTGATTAGATTGTAAATGCATCCCATTCGAAACATCATTGCGCCCCTCTTTGCTTGTCTGTTTCTCTTAATGAGTTTTTCTAGTGCCTATGGGCAGCTCAATCGCTTTCCCGACAACGGAAATGAAGCTTTGCCTAGTGCGATCCCCAACTCTTTTTTGATTGGTTGGAGCCCTTATGAAGGAGCCGCTTTTTACGAATACGTCATCAGCGACAATCCACAATGCTTTATCGGCTGTTCAGGTGATACTAGACTCGGCAAAGTGATCGATACTGTCGCGGTAGAGTACAATATGCAGCCTGAGAAATGGTACTATTGGATTGTAAGGATTCACTATGCCAATGGCGATACCTCCGAATTTTCGTCGATTTACTCCTTTTTTACGGAGCAGCCCGAAGATCAGTCCCGCTTATTGACTGCCGCTTCCAATCCTATCATCGGTTCCAATGCGAAGTTTATTATTGATTGGGCTCAAAACGAAGATGCCATTGAAGTCGAAATCAATATTTACGACCAAAATGGTAATCAGCGCAAGGCCGAATCTTATCGCCGAGGACTGACCGCATTACGCTTTGAAGAGGTTTTAGTCCCAATTTCGGACTTGCCCGCTGGCTATTATTTTATGAATGTTTTGATCGGCAATCAAAACAACCGCAACAATTTCTATACCCTCAAACTGATGGTCATTGGCAATGAATAGGCTCATTATCATATCCCTCTTCTTTTGTCTTTTGCCTTATCATTTGTTCTCTCAGTGTTGTTCCCCAGGCAATCCCATCGGCGGTACTTCGGCTCTCGGCGTCAATGATGCGGAGACTTGGCGATTTTTTGCCACCTACCGTTATGGCTATGCCGGACGCTATTTTGATGGCTCTGAGCTTAGTACAACGGCTTTTATCCAAGACGGGACTTTCAATCATTCTGGCATCAATCTTTCTTACGGTCTTAGCGAACGCTTGACCGTTGAGGCCGAAACCGGTTTCTTTATCAACAAAACGCAGCGTTATGTCGAAGGCATCCTCCCCTCTGCACAGACGGGCCGAGGCCTCACTGATCTCAATGTACTGATTCGACTCAATCTTTGGCGTGATCTCAAACAAGATTGGGAGCTTAGTGCAGGATTGGGTTTCAAAGCCCCCTTGGGGAACGCTCAGCAAAAGGATGGCGGTGCGATTTTGCCACGAGATCTCCAACCGACTACAGGCGCTTATGATCTCGTCCAGACCCTATTTCTCTATAAAGGCTTTGGCAAGTTTCGTACTTTTGTCTCCACTCGACTCGAACTCAAAGGCAAAAGCCTCGACCAATACCGTTATGGCAACTTTTTTACTGTCTCCGCTTTTGGGTCTTACGCTTTCAACGAACGCTGGGTCTTGGTCAATCAATTGAGAACTGAATTGAGAGGCCGAGACAGTCGTCCGAGTACAGGCGTGGGTATTCAAATCGAAGATGATCGTGAAAAAATCTTCCCTACGGGCTCAAAAAAGCTATATTGGGTGCCGCAGCTTAGTTTTGCATTTAGTCCCAAACTTCAACTCTCACTGCTCGCTGAACTACCGCTTTACCAGCATTATAATGATCGTCAACTGGGAAGTAGCTTCTCCACAATGCTGAGCTTTGGCTATACCTTTGGGAAAAATCAGATGAATTCTCTACAAATTCGCTAATTTTGCAAACTCAATATTGGTAATCATTGGCTTGAGAGGGATCAGGCCAGTCATTAGCGTCTTTAAGCCCTCACACTTATGAACCCTCAAATCAAACAAGAAGGAGAGTTTCAATATGTCGAACAAGGTAGTGGCCCCGCGATAGTGGTTCTACACGGTTTGTTTGGCGCACTTAGCAACTTCTCTGACGTTTTAAACCACTTTTCTGAAAACTATCAGGTGGTTATCCCGATCATGCCCCTTTATGAGAAAAACTCAATTGACCCTTCTATTGATGGGTTGACTGACTATATAGAGGCATTTATTGAACATAAAGGGCTAAATGATGTTACCCTACTAGGCAATTCGCTTGGTGGACACATCGCATTGGTCTATACATTGCGTCATCCTGAAAAAGTGAAAGCTTTGGTCTTGACGGGTAGCTCGGGCTTATTTGAATCGGGTATGGGGAGTACTTTTCCTCGTCGTGGTTCGATAGAATTTGTCCAAGAAAGAGTTGCATATACTTTTTATGATCCCAAAGTTGCAACCAAAGACCTAGTAGATGAGGTCTTTAGTATAGTCAACGAAAACTTTAAGACTTTACGGGTCGTGAGAATTGCCCGTTCCGCGCAGCGGCATAATATGAGCGAAGATGTCGGCAAGATCCAGACACCAACACTCTTGATCTGGGGACTCAATGACAATATCACCCCGCCGCGTGTGGCACATGAGTTTGATAAGCTGATCCCTAATACGGATCTGCATTTTATAGATCGCAGTGGTCATGCTCCGATGATGGAGCGTCCTGCGGAGTTCAATTTGATTTTAGAAGCTTACCTCAATAAGTTACAACAACCCATAGTCTAGCATATGATCGTCTTTGAATTGATAGCGGATACTGTGCCCTCTGTAAAATCTTCTGACATGGCAGCGCGTGCGCTCGACTGGATGGGAGAATTTAAGCTGGGACAGTTGCCGATTGTCGATGACGGTCAATACAAAGGAATCATCACTGAGACCGATATTTTTGATGCCGAGAGCATGGAAGTACCGGTAGGAGAGATTCGTTTTGCGGGTTGGGAAAGCGCTTTTATCTATCAAGGGAGTCATGTGTTCGATGCCATCGAGGCGATGAATAAGTTCAAACTCGAAGTGCTTCCAGTCTTGGATGAGGATAACAAATATCTAGGGGTTATCACTATCCGTGATTTGCTGCTTTATCTCAACCGTATGTTTGCGGTACAAGAAGCAGGAGGGATATTAGTCTTGGAAATTCCTCAAAACAGCTATACAGTATCTGAGATTGGTCGTATCTGCGAATCAGCCGATGCAACGATTTTATCTCTATATTTATCTCAACAACCAGATTTGAGTATGCAGGTTACTTTGAAGCTCAATGTCGAGGATTTATCTCGCGTAGTAGCTTCATTTGAACGTTTTGAGTACAAAATCGTGCGTACCTATCAGAAGGCAACACCATTGGATGATCTCCGTCATAACTATGAAGCCTTGCTCAACTATTTGGATATTTAATCACTGGGCACTGAGGCTGTTGATTTTGGCTTCCTGCTTTGTAGATTTCTCGCTCTGTGCTCAGACAGACATAAAGGTAGATCTAGCTCCCGAACTGAGTGTTGAATTAGTAGCTGGCGATTCCTTTAAGGTCCAAAATGTCAGTTTATTAGGCGCTTTGAAAACCCGCCCTTGGGTCATCATGCGTGAGCTCACCTTCGACCGCTTTCAGACTTATGACGGTGGCGTTCTCGCAGAGCATCTCGAAAAAAGTCAACGCAATCTCTACAATCTGGGTCTCTTCAATGAGGTCGGCCTTAGTCCGCAGATCAGCAATGGGCAGGTCACGGTTGTCATCCTTGTCAAGGAACGCTGGTATCTATTCGGTTCACCGACCCTGCAACTAGACGAACGAAATAATTATGATTTACTCGAAGCGATTAGACGTTTAGATTTCCGACGAGCAGTGTTTGGGCTTGATCTCTCTTGGCGTAATGTTACTGGCCAAAACGAAAATCTAGTATTTGCGGCGAGAATGGGCTTTAAACAACGGTTTTCGCTCAGTTATACCTTGCCTGCAGCCTTTCGTAAGCAAAATATTGACCTCAATGTCGGTTTTGGTTTTGGTAGCAATGACGAAATATTGATCGGTACGGATTCGGGACAAGTCGTTTGGCAACGCCTCGAAACCCAACTTATCCAACGTAATATCGGTGGAGTGATCGGCTTCAAAAAGCGCTTAGATCCTTATCGCTTCATTTCATTGAGTCTCAAATACCAACATTTATCTTTTTCCGACAGCCTCTATGATTTTCGGATCAACGATGAAGCGGTGCGTTTTGCAACGCAAAACTCCGGTAAAGAATACTATCCCAGCTTGAGCCTTGCTTGGTATGTCGATCGTAGAGATGTCCGCTCTTTTCCGCTCAGTGGATACAAATATCAATTATTGGCCCAGTATAGCGGACCAGAAGGCCCTCTTGCAACTACCTCTTTTGGAAAGATTGGAGCTACTTGGGCGCATCATATCCCCTTCGCGGAACGCTGGAACTTTGCCTATGGAACCCATCATATCCTGAGTATTGGCGATTCGATCCCTTGGTTTGATAAGAGTGTAGTGGGAATTGGTCGTTCTGATTTTGCGGGAACTAGTACAGAACTAAGAGGCTATGAGCCTTTTGCGATCTTGGGAACTTATGTGAATCTCAACAAAGCAGAATTAAAGTTCGCGATCGTACCACGGCGGATTGTGCATTTGTCTTTTTTGCCCTTGAGACGCTTTCAGGATACTCCCTTTGGTTTGTATCTGAGTGGTTTTGCCGAAACGGGCTATGTTTACGACAAGAGTTTTAACCATCAGGATACTTTTTTGACCAATCGCTGGTTGCTTGGCTATGGTCTCGGCTTGAATGTGATCGGTTTTTATGATATGTTGCTGCGCGTTGAATACTCCCGCAATCATTTAGGTTTGGGAGGTTTTTATCTGAACGGAACAGTACCCATCAAATGAAGCTAGCCATCTTCGGTCGAATCACCGATAATACGGATTTAGACGTTCTGGCGGGATTTTTTCTTCATCTCCATGAGACGAATACTGCTTATTGTCTGTATGACAAATATGCTGAGCAACTTTATCCACGCTTACCGGGCCTATTAAATTCGGAGACGACCCCTATTTTTCGGACTGCGGCTGATATTCAGCACGTAGACTTCATGTATTGTTTTGGCGGAGATGGGACAGTTTTAGAGGCAGTACGCTTTGTTGGCCGTCTTTGCAAACCAATTTTGGGCGTAAATTTTGGGCGTCTTGGCTATCTGGCGAGCGTCAACCAAGAACAATTGATCGAGGCCACCCAAGAATTGGAGCGAGGGCTCTATCGTATCGATGAACGCTCTCTGCTCACCGTAGTCTCCGACCCTCCAGGTTTATTTGGCGCTAATCCTTATGGCATCAATGATTTGACGATCCACAAGAGTAACTCCAATGAGATGATCACGGTGCATACCTACATCAATGGAGAATTTTTGAATACTTATTGGGGAGATGGGATTATTGTGGCAACCCCCACTGGATCAACGGCTTATAGTCTTAGTTGTGGTGGTCCTATCATTTTTCCTAGTGCCGAAACCTTTGCTATTACGCCTGTGGCTCCTCATTCATTGACGGTGCGTCCGGTGGTGATTCCAGATGATTGGGTAGTGTCATTTGAGGTGCAAGCTCGCTCAGGAGAAGCCATGGTAGCATTGGATACACGCACCGAACTCGTGCAAGCGAGAACGGCGATTGCCGTCCATCGAGCTGATTTTAAAGTCCAACTCCTCCGTATGTCATCCTCCAAATACGTAGATAACCTCCGTCAAAGTCTCATGTGGGGCCGTGACAATCGTAATTAAGTAGGGAAATTTTCAGCAGTGGAAATATATTTATTAACTTGGCAGTGTTCTTGTAACAGCCAAGAATAGATTCACAGAGCAAATGTAAGCAACTGGAACATTTTAAATTCTGGTTGTGGTAAATTATCCCTTACTTGATTTCCCATTAGATGGACTTTCTCTGGATTGATTTAGGGTAAAATAAAATCCCCTTTACAATTTGGAGCTTGGAAAAGCGTTTTGGGTATACTTAACTTTGCTTCCCGTCGTTAGTCATTTATAGTTTTAGCTTAATTTCGCTACCTGATGAAAGAACTGAGGTATCTGTTCGCCCTCCTGCTAGTAGTTTTCCTGGTAAATGAATCTTCCGCACAGTACCGTTATGGTTACTTCAAAGCGGGGGTCTCAGCCGGCTCCACCAATTATTTGGGAGATCTGGATGACGACTTCACATTTCGTTTTACCAAGATTGGATATGGTGCTCACGCATCTTATCGATTCAACCCCTTTATGACCGCTCGATTAGAGTTCTTCCGCGGCTATGCCCGTGCTGCAGATTCTATTTCAAGCAATGTTCCCCGTAATCGTCGAGACCTGCACTTCCGTACTCCAATCACAGAGGCGAGTTTCCAGTTTACATTCGATTTTATACCGACGGATCGCAATTATGCGTTTCGCCCTCCTTACACTCCCTACGTATTTGCAGGGATAAGTATCTTCCAGTTCAATCCACAAGCTCAACTCAATGGGCGTTGGTATGATCTGCAGCCATTAGGTACTGAAGGCCAACATCTCGTAGGTGCTGGCAACAACAATCCTGAGCCTTATAAGCTTACTCAGGTCGCCATACCGATGGGAGCAGGGGTAAGAATAGCCTTGGCACCACGTTGGGATTTGGAAATCGAAACCGGTTTCCGCAAAACCTTCACTGACTATCTTGATGATGTGAGTGGCGAGTATCCTGACAATCAAGAGTTACGTGCTCAAATGGGTGAAATTGCAGGTATCCTTTCGGATCCCGGCAATGTAGCTGCGATTAACGGTATTCGTGGCGATGATACACAGGCTGATTGGTATATTTATACCAATGTGAAGCTTAGTTTCATCATCGATTGGGTCAAGTGCCCTACTTTCCGCTAGTCGCGGAACGTTAAAGCATACAGATATTTCTCGCATACTGTGCGAAGACATAACAAAAAGGTCCTGTTAAACAACGGGACTTTTTTGTGTGTAATATGCAACCTATCGTTCCCGCAGGGACTCTTCCATACAGACCAAGCAAAAATCTGTTTTTAGGACCGACGCAAAATGCGTACTTTTGTCCTCCTAGTAGCAAACCCATGAGCCTTAAGGAACAAGTGGACCTCTCTGCCTTACCCAAACATGTGGCAATTATTATGGACGGCAATGGCCGTTGGGCTCGAAAACGTGGCAATATGCGTGTTTTCGGTCATCGTTCAGCCCTTAAAGCTGTACGAGATGCTACAGAGTCAGCTGCGGAGCTAGGAATTGAATATTTGACGCTATATGCGTTTTCTACCGAAAATTGGAATCGGCCCAAGGCAGAAGTGGACGCCCTAATGAATCTTTTGGTAGAAAGTCTCGCCAAAGAATTAGAGACGCTCACCAAAAACGATATCCGCTTAACGGCTATCGGACATTTAGATCGGCTCCCTGGCAAATGTCATAAAAGACTGCAAGAGGTCATCGAAAAGACAAAAGATCACAAACGAATGACCTTAAATTTAGCTTTGAGCTATGGGTCTCGTTCTTCGATTGTCGATGCGATAAAAAAAATCGCTGAACAAGTAGCGAATGGGGAGCTGCAAACGTCTGATATAAATGAGACGTTAGTAGGAGAGAATCTTAACACACACGCTATCCCAGATCCGGAACTGCTGATCCGGACCTCAGGAGAATATAGAATCAGCAATTTTCTCCTTTGGGAGATCGCCTATACCGAAATATATATTACCGAAAAGCTCTGGCCTGATTTTCGTCGCGAAGACCTTTATGAAGCGTTGACCGACTTTCAGAAGCGAGAAAGGCGTTTTGGTAAGATTAGTGAACAAATTCAAAAGCTATGAAGCAGTTTCTGCTGAGTGTCTTCTTTATCTGCCTAGCTGCAACTTCTTTGCAAGCGCAGGTTATTATGGATTATGACAATCCTAATACGTACATCCTCGCAGGTATCGAAGTAGAGGGAGCCGAGTATAGTGATGCTAGTGCGATTATCAGCCTTAGTGGCTTGGTGATCAACGAGCCCATCACCATTCCCGGTATGCAAATTACCGATGTACTCAAGCGTCTTTGGAAAGAGAATATATTCTCTGACGTAGAGATTATGGCTGATCAGGCCATCGGCAACAAAGTTTGGCTCAAGATTAAAGTGGTCGAACGTCCGCGTATCTCTCAGTTTTCCTTCCAGGGAATATCCAAATCTCAGGCAGACGACCTGCGTGAGAACATCAATTTTATCCGTGGTACCATCCTAACGGAGTCAAAAAAGCAATCGGCAGAGCGGATCATCCGTAATTTTTATGTCGAAAAAGGCTTTTATGGCATTAAAGCAGAAATCACTGAAGAGCAGGATAAAATCCTCAAAAACGGGGTAGTCGTCAATATCAAAGTTGACAAAGGCCCCAAAATGAAGATTGCAGAGATTGCTCTTACAGGCAATACCGCTTTTGACGACAAAAAAGTCAATCGCAAGCTCAAGAAGTTTCACCAATCTAGTTGGCTGTACTTCTGGCAGATTTCTAAATATGTGCCCAAAACGTTCCGCGAAGCGAAAACGGAACTTCTCTCGGCCTATAATGATGAAGGCTTTCGCGATGTCCAAATCCTACGCGATACGGTTTACATTCTGGATGACAAGAATGTAAAAGTGGAGATGGAATTTTTCGAAGGATCGCAATATTTTCACCGCGATATTCGCTGGACAGGTAATCTTAAATACAATTCAGAGCAACTAGACCAAGTCCTCTCCGTCAAAAAAGGAGATGTATATAGCCGTAACAAATTAGATGAGCGTCTTTTTGGCGATCCTAATGGTTCAGACGTTAGTTCTCTCTATTTAGATAACGGTTACCTCTTTTTCAACCTAGTGCCAGTTGAGGTATTGGTTGAAGGAGATTCGATTGACTTGGAGATGCGCGTGCAGGAAGGGCCTCCGGCCACCAACCGTAGTATCTTGATTGCCGGTAATACTAAGACTAGCGATGACGTAATTCGCCGTGATATTCGTACCAACCCTGGTAACATTTTCCGCCGTTCTGAGATTATTCGTTCTCAAAGAGAAATACTCGCACTTAACTACTTTGATCAGGAAAAATTGGGTGTAGTACCTAATCCTGATATCACCAGTGGTACAGTTGATATCGCTTATACAGTTGAAGAGCGTCCTTCGGATCAATTACAGTTGCAAGGTGGTTGGGGACAACGTGTTCGCGATACCGATGGTAATGTCCTTTATGGAGGTTTTGTTGGTACAGTACAGCTAGCCTTCAATAACTTTTCTTCTCGTCGTATTTTTGAGCCGGGTGCTTGGCGTCCTGTACCTTCGGGAGATGGACAACAGGTAAGTTTGTCTGTACAGATGAACGGTACCAGCTACAAAAACTTCTCATTTACTTTCCTTGAGCCTTGGTTGGGCGGTAAGAAGCCAAATTCCTTTGGTTTTAGTGCTTCATATTTCGTTACCCAGCCACGTACATTCACAGGATCTATCTTGTATCGTACGCGTATCCTCAATGTTTCAGCGGACCTCGGTCAACGTCTGAAATTTCCAGATGACTTCTTTACTGCCCGTACTTCTGTGGGCTATAAATATTATGACATCCTCAACCCGACTTTCTTTAATGGTTTCCAGAATGAGGATGAAGCATTTGTCAATATCATCACTATACGCCAGTCTTTGGATCGTAGTAGTGTCGATGCACCGATCTATCCAAGAAGTGGAGCGGCTATTTCACTTTCAGTAGAAGCTACGCCTCCTTACTCTTTGTTTGATGGCATCAATGATTACTCTGATCTTTCAGCTCAAGAGAAATATAACTTCCTAGAGTACCACAAATGGCGCTTTAGCAGTGATTGGTATTATCGTATCGCTGGAGACTTGGTATTGCGTACCAACATCCAAGCTGGTTTCCTCGGTAGCTACAATAAGCAATTGGGCATCTCGCCTTTTGAACGTTACTATCTTGGTGGTTCTGGTATCTCTGGTTTCGGTCTAGCCGGACTTGATGGTCGTGAGATTATTCCATTGCGTGGATATCCAAACCTCTCTATTGACAACCGTGAAAATACGCCTGATGGTGTGAATTCTAGTCAAGGGGTAGGATATCCGATCTATAACCGCTTTGTAGTTGAGTTGCGCTATCCAATTACCTTGAACCAGTCGGCTCCGGTATGGATCCAAGCGTTCCTCGAAGCGGGTAATGGCTTCAACTCTTATCGTGAATTCAATCCTTTCCGTCTCCGTCGTGCTGCTGGTGCGGGTGTACGAGTAATGCTACCGATGGTAGGTCTGTTGGGGCTTGACTGGGCTTATGGCTTTGATGCTACTAGCCAAGATCAGGCGAGCCAGTTTCACTTCATCATCGGTCAGAATTTCTAGTTCTCCGAAGGAAGAAAATATAAAATGCTCCAAAAGTTGCTGCAGACAGCCAACTTTTGGAGCATTTTTATAGATACCTAAATATTGAGCGTACAAAAAACTATCAAGCGTGTTATCTTAGTTTTCAATGCGCGACCTTCTGGCTACTTATTTGCGTAGATAGAGGTAGCAAAGCATATTGCACTGCATTAGAATAAAAAAAACCAAAACTGCCAAAGATTATGAAAAAGGTATTTGCACTCTCCATGGCACTGCTCTTATTTACGGGTGTCGCAATGGCCCAGAAAGTAGGTTATGTAGATTCTAACTATATCATGGAACAGATCCCTGAATACAGTCAGGCTCAAAGTGAAATTGAAAGTATCTCTGAAAAGTGGCAAGAAGAACTCGAGCGTCGCTATCAGGCTATCGAACAAATGTATAGCGATTATACTGCCGAAGAAGTTTTGTTGCCAGAAGCGGTAAGACAGGAGCGTCAGGAAGAGATTTTTCAGTCTGAAAGAGAAGCTAAAGAGTATCGTGAAGAGAAATTTGGTTTCAGTGGAGAACTATTTCGTCTCCAAGAAAGCAAAGTACAACCTATCCAAGATAAGGTGTTCAAAGCAGTTGAAGCTGTGGCCCAACGTAAGCGTTTTGACTTTGTCTTTGACAAGGCGGGTGAAGTAACTTGGCTTTATACCAATGCTACTTATGACCTGACTACTGATGTCTTAGAAGAGTTAGGCTTTAGTGATAAGTAGGTCTAGAATACAGAACATTTGAATACATGTTTGTAGAATTTTGAATCATTCAGCGTTCTTAATTCATGTACTCTTCAATCTGAAATCAATAAAACGCCAGGTGCCATCCGCACCTGGTCTTTTAGTAAAGGGACTTGAACGTTAACGTAATCTTAACTTTTAGTTAGTTACCTGCTAAGATATTCTTAGTCCAATATTATGTATCTTTGAAGACCTCATAAGGCATAAATATTTCAAAATCAATGAATACAAAACAACTGTGGGGATGGGTAGTGATAATGCTGATAAGCCTGCCGCTTTCTGCTCAGAAAATTGGTTATACCAATCTTGAGCTGGTGCTTGCTTACTTGCCAGAAACTCAATCAGTGCAACAGCAACTCCAAACCTATTCTCAGCAACTCTCTAAGCGTCTCGAAACACGCAAGGCATATTTCGATACCAAGTATCAGGAATACGCCGAACTTGCTCAGCAGCCAGGAGCTTCTCAGGAAGCTATGGCACCTATGCAGGAAGAATTGCAGAAGCTACAGGCTGAAGTACAGCGTGAGGCCGCAAAAGCAGAGCAGCAACTTGCCCAAAGACAGGGGGAACTCATGAAACCCATTTTGGATAAGTTAGAAACAGAAATGAAGGCTATCGCTGCAGAGGACGGGTATTCTTACATCCTCAATTCATCTGCTAGTGGCACATCAGTAATCCTACATGCTGCCGAAGCTGATGATCTCTCAAAACGTCTATTATCACGTATGGGTGTTACCATAGACGAATAATCTTTCTCAAATCATTCAATTAGATAACTCTACAAAAAGAAATAATATGCGCACGAAGCATTTACTAAGTTTGGTACTAATCATGATGCTCGCCATGAGTACCAGCTGGGCGCAAAACCTGAAAATCGGGTACGCCAATATCGAGTTGGTTCTTTTATACATGCCGGAAACGGAGTCTATGAACCAACAGTTGAGAACTTACGAGCAACAGCTTGCTAAGCGTCTCCAAACCAAAGAACAGTATCTTACTCAGTTATATGAAGATTATCAGGCAATGGTACAGCAAGTACCTGCTCCAGATGAAGCTTCCGTAAAAACTAAGCAAGATGAAATCATCAAGATTGAAGAAGATTACCGCAAAGCTCAAGCTGATGCTCAGCAAAAGCTTGGCGAAAAGCGTCAGACTTTGATGGAGCCGATTGCTACTAAGCTTGAGACTCAAATCAAAGCCTTAGCAGCCGCAGAAGGATACGATATGATCCTCAATACGGTTGATGCTGGTGGTGTCTCTATCGTCCTCTTTGGCCCTCCTGAAGATGACTTGACTGAAAAATTGATGAAGCGCTTAGGAATTGAAGTTCCTACCGCCTCTGGGAAATAATTTACTTGCTTATCAAGGGTATAAGCCTACTTTGCTTCGTGCAGAGTAGGCTTATTGCTTTTTTATAGCTGGCTAGGAATGTTTTTTTCCCTTATCTTTATCCGCATAAATATTAACATAAGCATGGCTATCAAATATTTTAGTGCTCTATCTTCAGATGAAGTTTCTCAGCTTACCGAAGCCCCTGCCGTAATCGCAGTCTTAATCGCGGGAGCTGATGATAATATTGACAAAAAAGAAAAAAGCTGGGCCACTCGACTAGTTCATTATCGTACTTTTACTTCTGACCCAAAACTCCACGAATACTATGAGACTGTCAATGTCCGTTTCGAAGGACACCTTGACAGCCTTGTTGATAGTTGGAATATAGAATCTTCAGGAGCAGAATTTTCGAATAAAGTGGCGGCTCTCAAGCCTATTCTCGCCAAACTAGATACTGAATATGCTGATCTACTCCGCGAAAGCTGGCGTAGCATGGCCCGTAAAGTGGCCGAAGCTTCAGGTGGATTGGTTGGATTTGGTAGCATCAATCCAGAAGAGGCAGACTTAGTTGACCTCCCGATGTTGGACTAAACTAAGCGTTCTCTAAAAGAGAAAAGGAGAAGCTAGATGGATTAAATCCGTTTAGCTTCTCCTTTTTTACTGCTTTGCAGAACGTTCCCCAATCTATTCCTCTTGACTTCTCCGCCAATCTTTTTTAGCCTCCTTATATCCATCTTGTTGCTTGAGGTATTGTTCTAGCATTTGCAACTCCTTTTCGCGTTCTAGGACATCGAGATATCGATCTTCTAGATCAGAAAGTGCTTTAAGACGGTCTTCGATCATACGAGATTGCTGACGGATCAATTGTTCTCGCTTGGCTAAAACCTTACGATCTGCTTCAAGCTCTTGTTCTTGACGTTCAATTGCTTTGATCCGTTGCTGATCAATTTTACTATTATTTTCTCGCTGTGCGAACACTTCCTCAATTCGCATAATCTCCTGACGGAGAGAATCCTTTTGACGCTGATTATTGAGATCACTAGCGATGGCCATACCCCGCTGGTTTTCGGTAGATGCACGAGCGTATAATAATTGATTTCGATAGTAATCGACACTGTCAGGCCAGTTGTACGAATGAAACTTATCAATTGCTTGTTCTAAGGAATCGACTTGATTATCCAAGCGACTATTTAGCGCTTTTTGGACTTGTACTTCTCGCTTTAGTTGGGTTTCTGATTGCCTTATTTGGCCGATAAAGCTCTCTAGAGATAGCAATTGTTCTTGCAAACTACTTTTCTCGATAGCCAAATTACGTTTTTCGGTTTCTAGCGTTTCTAGTTGAACTACTACATTACCAGTTTCGCTAGATTGTCCTTCTTTGCGTCTCTTGCGGGCCGCTAGATCTTTGTTTTTTCCTTCTAAAACAAGATTGTGAGCCTCAAGCTTTGCCATTTTTAGTCTGAGTTGATCCTCTCCAATTAAGACCTCATTTACTCGTTCACTGAGCTTTTCATTTTCATATTCGAGGGATTGGATTTGGTGATGGAGTTGGTCTATTTTGGTGAGACCATTGCTCTTTTCATCATTCATTGCAGAGTAAGCTCTATTTTGCAAACTGAGCAATTGGGCGAGGGAATCTTTCTGGAGGTGCATCCGTGTTACATAACTTTCGATCACTCGATCGCGATCACGGATAGATTTGACTAAGGTATCTCGTTCCTGCTCTAAGGTGCGAATAAATTGACGCTGACGTTGGCTACGAGCCATGAGTGAATCTTCTACCTCACGACCTAACTCTTTTTCCATCTGCAACACAAGTAGTTGCTTTTCGATGGTATCAACGCGTAGGGCTTCTGATTGGGAGCTGCTCGCAAAGCTTTCTCTGGCTGCTGTTGAGATTGTTAAATCTTGCTCTAACTCTCTCGTTTTCTTGATTTGCTTTTGTAGTGTCAAGGTCAACCGATCATTTTCCTCTAAGAGGACAGACTGGTTGAGTTTATATTCATTGAGCTGTGCAATCTGGGTCTCATGCTCAAGACTGAGATTTGTTACCAAACTATCCGCATTTTTCAACAATATCTCCAGTTTATTGATCCGGAGAGAAGCTTCTTGTTGCTCTGCAACCATTTGGGTTTTCAGTTGACTCGTCTCCTGGCTAGCTTCTGCCTGTGCAATCTGACTTGCTTGAGCTTCGTTTTCGCCGATCAAGGCAAAGTTTTCCTTCATCAGAGAATCCTGAGCGGCTTGTAAGCGTTTGACTTCAAGTTGTTGTGCTTGTTGAGCAAGGCTCAGATCTTTATCCTTCAGTTTGAGTTGAGCAAGCTCTTTATTAGCGTCTAGTGTCTCTTGGTTTTGATTCGCTAACTTCCCTTCCAGAGCAACTATTCGATTGCGATACTCCTGCTCCCGTTCATTTGCAATAGCTTCTGCTCGACGATTGTCCACTGAAAGTTGAGATTGCATACTTGCAATTTGTTCTTCCTGTAAGCTATTCATCCTCAGCAGACGATTGTTTTCGGCTAATGCAGAGTCTCTCACTCTAGCGGCTTCTTGTCGCTCTGCTACGATTTGATTTCTTAACTGACTCGTCTCTTGCTTAGCTTCTACCTGAGCAATTTGACTTGCTTGAGCTTCGTTTTCGCCAATCAAGGCGAAGTTTTCCTTCATCAGAGAATCCTGAGCAGCTTGTAAGCGTTTGATTTCAAGTTGTTGTGCCTGTTGAGCTAGACTCAGGTCTTTATCTATCAATTTGAGCTCAGCAAGCTCTTTGCTGACGTCTAGTGTCTCTTGGTTTTGATCTGCTAACTTCCCTTCTAGAGCAACAATTCGATTTCGATACTCCTGTTCTCGGTCGTTTGCAATAGCTTCTGCTCGACGATTGTCCACTGAAAGTTGAGACTGCATGCTTGCAATCTGTTCTTCCTGTAAGTTATTCATCCTCAGCAGACGATTGTTTTCGGCCAAAGCAGAGTCTCTCACCAGGCTAAGACTTTGGAGCTTTTCTTCAAGCTTTTGGTTTTCTAAGGAGGCTAGCTCCATTTCCGCTTGAGATAAGTTCTGTTTTTGCTCCGCTAATTTTTGTTTAAGCCTAATATTTTCTTCCTGCAAAACCTCTAGTATTTGTTGAGAACCAGGGTCATTTTGCACGCTTAGGAGCCTTTGGTTTTCAGCCAAACTAGCATCTCTTTCAGCGGTTAAGCTTTGGACCTCTTGGCTTAAGCTATTGATATTAGACTGGAGTTGTTCTGTTGCTTGTAGAGATTCGGACTGACGCGCCAGCTGCATCTTGATCTTCTCATTTTCTGAGGCCAATGCCTCTTGCACCGCTGCTTGATTCGGATCAACCGTAGGTACTGCTTTGTTTTGCTGGGCTAATTGCAGATTCTGTTGTTTTAGAGCGGCTATTTCTGCTTTAAAGGTTTGCGATTGCTTTTGATAATATTGTTCCAAGCGTTCCAGCGAAGCTTCAGTACTTTCACTAGTGTTAGCTTGATTCATCTCCATTTGGACAAATTGGAACTGTAAATCATCTACTTGTTGAGCGAGCTCCTGATTGAGGCGATAGAGTGAATCACTACGCGACATCTGCTTTTGAAAATTCGCGATATACTTAGCTTCCAACTCTTTTCGAACTTGGGTTTCGTCAATGCTAGCCTTTGATAATACGCTTTGTTCCAAGTTCGAGACGGCTCCGTTCAAGCGGGTGATCTCTAATTTTTGTTTTTGATTTTCCGCAATCAGACTTTTGTATTGAGCTTGATCTAGTTGTTGATTTTCTAGGCTTTGAGTCAGTTGCTCACTCTTGACCATTTGTTGCACTTCAAGGTTCCGTAAGCTCGCTTTTAATTGCTGACGTTCCTGATTGGCTTCTGCGAGTGTTTGTGCCGTTTCTGTCCAAGATTTGCGTACATGCTCTAAGTCCTGATTCGATGTTTGTAGAGAGGCTTGGAGGGCTTGAATCCGAGATTGATAGCGGGCGATCTCAGCACTATTATCAGTAGTATTGATCTGATCGAGTTGATTACCCATCTTCGAAATTACTCCTTGAAGCTGTCGAATCTGCGTTTCCTGTGCGACATTAGCTTGACGAAGACCACTGGTATTGGAGCTCATGACCCGTTGCATGCGAATATTTTCTTCCTCAAGTTTTAGGACCTGACCTTTCAAATCTTCGATTTGCGCCATCTGAGTACTACCATCCACTTGGGTCTCCCGTTGGGCAAATACCGCTTGATTGAGTTCTGTTTCCAATCGGCTTTTGGCCATGGTAAGCTCTGCTACTTTTCGTTGGAGCAGTAGGAGGGCATTTTGGTCCGGTCTTTTGGCAGCTTCGCTTAACGCTTGGTTCAAGGCGTCGATTTGCTCTTGCAAAAGCGTTTCCGCAGACTTTAAAACTTTATTCTCTTTTTGTAAGCGTTGAATCAGACTAAGTAGTTCTGCTTCAAGCTGCTCTACCTCTTGCTGAAGGCCGGCTGCGTTTGGAGGAAGCGAAAGCTTGATGTCTGTTTTTCCTTCAGTATCTGTGGCTGCAATTGGCGCACCTTCTAATTGCTGATTAGGAATTTCCTCGTCATAGAAACTGATGCGAAAAGCATAAGCCTGTTCTCGCTTACGTTCGATAAATAAATTTTTGTATCCAGCTCTAAATCCACGATCAGGACCGATATAGCGATTGAGTATTGATAACTCATACAGACGTAAGGCAATAGTCGGCTGTTCGGCAAGGCCGGTGATATTACGACTGAGGGCTTGTAAGACATCGGGATTTTCGCCCCACCAACTTGAGTTCGCTAAGAGCTTATAAGGAATATCTGGGTGAAGCCTTAGCCAACTGAGATTTTTAAATAATTCCGCCGTCAGTTCAGGATGTCGCTTGAAATAAACTAGCTTTGCATCGTCGAAAAAGGGATACTTTTCCCGTAATTCGGCAACCAGCGCAGCATCAAGCTTTACACGATATTGATGAGCGGTACCTAGTCGACGCCAAGTTTCCGTTTCGTTGAGAAAACCATCTTGGTTAAGATCGGCTTCCGTGAAAAATTCATCAACGAGAAAGTAAGCCCACTCTTCAGGAAAAGTTTCCATTTCAGAGTAGGAGAGTTGCTGGTCTCTATTTTTATCACTTTCGGAAAAGCGAGCTTGTAAAAACCAGAGGTCGAGCCAGGGCGCATGTCTGGCTTGTTGGGCAGAAAGAATTTCCAATCTGCCAAAAATGAGCAAGGCAAGTATTAACAGAACGTTTAACCGTCGCATAACAACTGTCACAATTCGTACGGCCAGAGGGTTGGTAATCAGAACACTTAAGTAGATGAACAATATAATAAATAAATTCGTTCCTAATCCGAAACCCCGTCTATTATGAATAAACTTGTGCTTATACCGGTACTGGCATTGATCCTACTGCTGATTGACTGGTATGCATTTCAAGCAGTAAAAACTGCTACCCAAAATCTCAGTAGCAATGCCCGGACCATCTGGCATAATGTCTATTGGGGACTGGCCGTTTTGATGATTTTTGGTTTATTCGTCTATCATTTTGTAGACCCCTATCTACTTGGTCGCAAAATACGAACCATGTTGATGGTTGTCATCTTTACGCACTACTTTGCGAAGTTTTTTGTCATAATCTTTCTCATTATCGACGAAATCTGGCGGATTATGCAATGGATCGGCCAAAAATTAGGGATCGGAGATAGCAATACTGTCGTCGAAACTCCGGGCGTAATTGCAGAATCTGTGGAAGAGCCTAGCATCACTCGTTCGCAATTTCTGGCCAAGGCGGGTCTGATTGCTGCTGTAGTGCCCATCGTCGGCGTAAGCTATGGCATCATCAGCGGAGCACATGACTATCGCGTTCGGCGCCGCCGCATCGTCCTACCCAATCTCCCCAAAGAATTTGATGGAATGCGCCTAGCCCAGATATCAGATGTACACTCCGGTAGTTTTTGGAATCGTACTGCTGTCCAAGGTGGTATAGAAATGTTGCTAAAAGAAAAGCCGGACATGATCTTTTTTACCGGCGATTTGGTCAACAATGTGGCCGACGAAATGAAGGATTATGTCTCGATCTTTGGCAAACTCAAAGCTCCATATGGTGTTTTCTCTACTCTTGGAAACCATGACTATGGCGACTATGTCGGCTGGTCGAGCCCTGAAGCGAAGGCAAAAAACCTGCAAAATCTGATTGAAACGCATCGTGCGATGGGCTGGGATATACTGATGGATGAGCATCGAGTGATCAAAGAAGGACAAGCTGAGATTGGCGTACTGGGGATACAAAACTGGTCTGCCAAAGGGCGTTTCCCTAAGTATGGTTCTTTAGCGGCCGCTCATCGCGGAACGGAAAATCTCCCCGTCAAACTCTTACTTTCACACGATCCTAGTCATTGGATGGCTGAGGTGATTCCGCAATACCAAGATGTAGACGTTACCTTTTCTGGTCATACACACGGCATGCAGTTTGGCATCGATATCAAAGGTTTCCGTTGGAGTCCTGTCAAATATGTCTATCCTGAGTGGGCTGATCTCTATCAGTCCGGCGAACAATATCTCTATGTCAATCGTGGCTTTGGTTACCTTGGATTCCCCGGAAGAGTGGGCATCCCGCCAGAGATTACGATTGTGGAATTGGCGAAAAATGCGTAGTGGCGCAAAATCTTACCGACAATGTGGGATTTCTTCCGTAGCGGCGCAAAACCTTGCGCCGCTACCTGAAACATGATTTATTCATTCCGTTTCGCTTCTGCCTGCAGATACTCTTCGTCATCTAGCTTGGGACCTTTGTTGAGGGCCGACCAGTCGAACGCTTTGTCCAATGGATCATGAGCTTTGACAGGATCAAACAATCGAGAATCAATTTCAATTGCTTGGTAAGGGCTTGCATCAGGTTGAGTGGCAAATAGATCGTACAAATCTGTCGCTCCAGCGTCAAATTGATTGAGGTAGGGGATGCCGAGGACATTCCAGAAGGTCTTGAAAATGCTGCCAAAGCTATAATGTTGATGCCCTACATAGTTTTGCTTGGCGTATGGCGATATCACCATTAAGATAGAACGATGCGCATCTACATGATCTCGACCACCTTGGGCATCGTCTTCGGTAACGACGATGGCGGTATTTTTCCAGTAGGGTGTTTTTGAGATAAATTCTACCAAACGTCCCAAAGCCAGATCATTGTCTGCCATATAACTTTCCATATAGGGAAATCCTGCCTCCGGTCGCTCTCCTGCACCATGATCATTACCAATGATGACGGTCAATACGGGCGGCAAGCTGTCAGGACCATTGAGCCACTTTTGCTCAAATTCCTCTATGAACTTATCGATCCGAAACTGATCCGGTATCGCCAAATTATAGGTAGGGAAAGTCCGAGAGGTCTGCCTAAACAAAGGCGCCGGTACCGGATAGTTGACCGCATGACCGTAGCCTATGGGATATTCTAAACTGCCCGAAAGATGGGGCGCAAACATGATCCCACAACCAAAATTCCAAAAGGGCACACCATTACGGCCCATATGCTCCCAGATCGAACCCGCTTCATTATACTCTTCAGGATAGATTGCGCCTGAAGCACCTTCTAAAGCAAAATTGCCGGGAGCTTTGGAATCCCACCTAAAGGAACGATTCCCACCATAAGCGGCAGGTACATGGGCTTCAACCCATTCGTTTGGGTAAGTGCCAGACAACCAACGATGCCCATCAGCTGAGTGATCGGCATCTACATAAAAGTTATCGGCTATGGCAAAGCGTTCGGCAAGGTCGAGATGATTAGGCATCACATCGACAGCCTCTAATGGCAAGGAACCATCTCTACGACTAAAACTAGCTTTGCGTCCGTACCTCGCCATCTCGGCTTCCCCTTTGCCTTGTGAGAGCTGCCCAAAGATCTCGTCGTAGGTGCGATTTTCTTTGCTGACAAATATGATATGCTTGATCGGGGACGCATGAGCCGTGGGTGAATAGGGAATTGGATTGTCTTTGCGTTTTGCGATCTGCACCTGATCGAGAGTACTAATCTTGAAATTATTGCTGATGACTTTTTGAGTGAGGGAGTCAAGCGTTCCCCGACTAGGGATATCCATAATCGTCAAACTGCCGCGCATCAAACTCCCGATATAGCTGCCCGATGGCCCCATCTCAAATTGCGAACCTCCGTTTGGCCCACTTCCGTAACCCTTGGCATTGCTTACGATCAACTGTTGATTGTCCTTGCTCACTGCTAGTTTAGCAGGAAACCAACCGACTGGTATATGACCGATTAGCTGCAAAGTGGGTATGTCTATTACTCCTACGGCATTGATGCCAGCTTCGGCCACGTAGAGGCGCTTTTGGTCAGGAGATACGGCCATGCCGAACGGTATCATCCCTCGATATGCAGCTAAGCGTTCGTCTAGACGCAAATCAATGGTCGCTACTACCGTATCGGTCTCTGTCGAAATCACCGAGATATTGTCATTGTTGCCATTGCTGACAAAAACATACTGATCTGTGGCTACTAGTGAATTAGGGCTAGCTCCTCCCACGGCTGGAAAGTCTTCTACTTTTTCACCGACGAGTACGCCTGTCTTAACTTGGGAGAGGAGGCGACCTTCGGGTAAGGCATAAGTCCAGACTGAAAAAGCCTCGGGCGTATTTTGTTCACCCAAGCCAGGGATATTGACACTATCGTTGTGAATGCCATCACGTGCCTCCTCCGAACCATAAGCAAATGCTGGATAGTCTAGCGCAGTTTCGGCAGCGTTTTGAGGATCAAAATCGGCTAGCCATTGATAGGCGTACATACCGGCATTGGCGACGTAGAGTTTATCGCCTTGGGGAGAGAGCTCGATGCCAAATGGATAACGACCCGAAGGCAAATGAGCTAAGAGTTCGCCGGAGGCTGGGTCTATCACCACAATCCGAAAACCAATCTGATCGACTGCATAGAGTGTTTTACCGTCTTGACTGAGTACCATGTCTCCGATATAGGCGTGGGTGAAGTCTTGCTGCGCAGAACGATAAGAACAATCGATCTCACGGGTTTTGTCGCCCGTTTGCAAATCGAAAACATAGACTTTATTGGCTTGTCCACCCGCTACATAGACCTCCTGATTGTCTAGGCTGATAGCGAGTCCCATGAATACAGATTCAAGGACGCCCTTGTCGGTTTGGTAGCCTTCTGGGATTTGTTGGAGCTGAGGCTTGCCTTGCCAGATGTCTTTGATGATGTTGATACAAAGCGGACTGGTTCCAGAGTTGGCAGTGACCGCGATACTCCCATCTTGACTCAGTTCTAAGCCAAAAGGGTGCGGTGCCATATCAATCGTCTGTCCATAAGGCTCTATGATACGACCATTGGGGATGATGGTCTGGCCAGCTTTGTTGATGGTGCAATAGCGTTCCCCAGCGGGAGACTCTACTAAATAAGCGTTCTCCGAAGGAGTCTGACAGGCAAAGAAGACCAGTAGTAAAAATAAGTAGCGCTTCATATGTGTAATTAGTGAAAAATATATTGGGAGAGTACGCCGAGTTCAGATTTTGAGGATTTGGGATTTTCTGTACTTTGGAGTAATAAACACAATCAAAACATGAACATTCAATTGCTGAAATGGGGGCTCTATGTCCTCTTCGTCTCGTTTTGTTCCAGCAGCTCACTCTATGCTAGCCACCAGATGGGCGGGCATATCGAGATGACTCATATCAATGGCTTTGAATATCGTTTGACGGTTAAAACTTTTTCGGACCCGGCACCAGCGGGAGTAGATCGTTGCTCCGCAGATATTGAAGTCTGGCAACGCGACTTTTTTGACTACGATCTTTGATATCCCGCGTAACAATGGACTCCCTAACCTCAATCCGATACCTGATTGCAACCTTACTGCCTATAAGGATGGCGAAACAGTCTATGCTTCGTTCAAACGCAATCTCTACGATACGACATATACATTTGCCAGTCCTGGTCGCTATGAATTGAGGTATAGCGATATGAATCGAACGGGAACGATCCTCAATGTGCCTAATCCAGGTAATACGCCATTGTACCTCAGTCTCGCAGTAGAGATTGACAGCCTGCAAGATGAAGCACCGCAATTGCTCAACGAGTCGATTTTTGCTTTGGCTTGCAATGGTACGCCTTGGCAGTACAATCCGATTGCTTTTGATCCTGATGGAGATTCGTTGACCTATGCTCTAGAATCCGTTTGGGAATACAATTCTCCTACTGCCCCTCAGCCAATCAGTGGATATCAATTTCCAGATGATGCGAGTTTTGGCGGCGGATTGTTTCAAATCAATCCCAATACTGGACTCGTTTTATGGGATGCCCCAACTCAACAAGGCTTATATGTTTTTGCGATTCGAGTCAAAAGTTATCGCAATGGACAGTTGCGGACCGAAAGCCTACAAGAGATGCCCATCATCGTGACCGATTGTGATAATACACCCCCAAACTTTGTCCAAAGCGGGAGTAATGGCGTTGAATATGCCCATGTTGGTCAGGGCTATAATTTTAGCATGACGATCAATGGTGGAGCGGTGAATGATAGCCTTTATGTCGATTATCAGTTAGGGGATCGTGCCACTGCGGGAGTATTTACGGAGCAGACCAATAATTACTCACTACTCGTTTGGGCCTTGGATTCTACCAATGGCGGTCAGACACTCGATAGTTTACCGGTCGGTTTGATCAATTCTGCTTCGGTACCGGCTACTGTTGAGCTAAATATGTCTTGGACGCCTAATCCAGCAGATGAGGGGAAAGATTTGCAATTTGATGTGTTGGCGCATAACAAGCGCTCTTATCTCAATGCTCCGATGCAAGCGATGCTGACTACTTATCAGTCCGTACGTTTTGAAGTATTGTCGCCAGTACCTATCGGTATCTCGGCCCAAGCCAATAGCTGGGGAGGGATTACGGTAAGTTGGACGGATTTTCCGTATGATACGGCTCAGTTTTATCGCATCTATCGGGTCAAAGATAGCTTGCCTGATTTGAGTTTGCCATGCGCTGTCAGAGAAGATACCGCTCACTTTGAGTATTTGGGTTATACCACTAGCTGGGCTCCTAAGGTGTTTGGTTATGTGCCATTAGGGATTGATGCGCAAACCCTTTGTTATGTAGTCACTGCCGCCAAAGGCAATGCTTGGGATATCACAGAGGAGAGTTGTCCCTCTGCAATAGCTTGTGTAGAGGCTTTCACCACTCCGATAGATAATACCATCGAATCGACTCAGTGGATATTAGAAGCACCGACGAATCTGGATGGTTTTGTACTTCGAAATCTAAATGGGCAAGCTGGTCCCATATCCTATTTAGTGATCGACACCCAAGGTCGCAGCGTTCTGCAAGGCAGTAGCACCCAGAGTCAAATCGATGTCAGGATGTCCCATTTGCCTGAAGGGATGTATTGGGTATTGATCCTGCAAGATGGGAAACGGCAAAGTTTGCCTTATTTGAGGAGATGATTCAGGGCCGCTTCGCGGAACGATTCTGTCTTAGCTGCGGTTTGCAAACCGCACCCTAGTCCGTACCTTTGCGGCATGAAAAGAAGTGTAATCATGCACGTAGAGGGTTCACCCAACCCCAATGCAGTGAGATTTGTGCTAGAAAACGGGGTTTTAGTAGATAAGCCCTATGAATTTAAAGACTTTAGAGAAGCCAAACATTCTCCTTTAGCACATAAACTCTTGATGTTGCGATATATGGACCGAGTGATGTTCAATCGCAATTATATCACTTTGATCAAAAATGTCGAAGGTAGTCCAGCCTGGGATCAGGTGTTGATAGAGCTTCGGATGATGATCACGCAGCATTTAGAAGCTAATGAGCCGATATTATACTTGGGCGTTGAGCCCATCACTCACCGACCCTCTGATGATGTGATCATTAGTCTGATTACGGACCTACTGGACAAGCATATCCGTCCTGCTGCTCAGGAAGACGGAGGCGATATCTTGTTTGAGTCCTATATGGATGGTGTCCTCAATCTTACGATGCATGGCGCTTGCCATAAATGCCCATATGCCAAGCAAACCATGAAGGATGGAGTCGAAAAAGTACTCACTGGGATGGTGCCAGAAGTGAAAAAAGTCACTGCTCTGGGCAATAATGTCAACTAGTATGGAAAAGGTACGTTTTGAGGATTTTTCTCCGATAGACTACCAAGAAGCTTGGGATCTACAAGAGCAACTTTTGAAGGCTAATGTAGCACTCAAATTAGAGGCTGGACGTCAGGCAGATCCACTCAGTATCGCGACGCAACACCACCTATTATTTTGCGAACATCCGCATGTATATACCCTTGGCAAAAGTGGCAAAGAAGCGCACTTATTAGTTGATGAAGAAGAGCGTTCCCGACTAGGGATATCTTACTACAAAATCAATCGCGGAGGGGACATCACTTATCATGGGCCGGGGCAAATTACTGGCTATCCAATCTTTGATTTAGAGAAATTTCGGACCGATATAGGTTGGTATTTACGAAGTATGGAGGAAGTGATGATCCGATTGTTGGCTGATTATGGTCTCGAAGGAATGCGGAGTCAAGGCGAAACTGGGGTCTGGTTAGATGTCGGAAAAGAAAATGTAAGAAAAATTTGTGCCATGGGAGTGCGTTGTAGCCGCTGGATTACGATGCATGGTTTTGCCCTAAATGTGAATACAGATCTACGATATTTCTCTTATATCGTACCCTGTGGGATAGTCGACAAAGGAGTGACCTCTCTTGCTACCGAACTAAATAGGACCGTTCCCATTAACGAGGTTAAAAGCCTACTGAGAGGTCATTTTGCTGATGTTTTTGGGCTGGTTTATTAAAGAGATTAAAAAAATATGGATAAAAATTATCCTTATTTATGGAATATTAGGCGTGCGTTTATCTATAATTCACAGAGTGAAGGTAATGCATGATTTTAGGACAAATATGGATTCCGTCTTACTAGTCGTTTTTAGAAAGTGTGAAACTCATGAAGACAGAGATAGTTGCATTTATGGAAATTTTTAGTAAGGCTTGGATTTTAAGTTGAATACTTTGTGTTTACAATTCAAATCCATATTTTTGGTCCATTCGATTTTCACTGTACATCAAATTAAAAAGGCTGTAAAGACATGGCTGAAACGAACAAACCTTCAACGTCAAACTTCTCGCAAGAGGCACAGATCAAGCCGGCGAGTCCATTTCGAGCGATCTTCCCACTACTAGCAATTATCGTTGCAGCAGTCGTCGCTCACGTTGTTTTTTATAAGTTTTTTGGGGACCCTTCTCACTTCAAAGGAGGACAAGCTGCGTATGAAACTTACAAGGCCTGGGAAGACGGCGGTAAGGTCGGCGAAGAACCCGCACACTGGACCAGTAATGTGCCAGCGAAGGATGATCTCTTCGGTCTTATCTACAAGGGGGGGTTTGTAATCCCAGTAGGTCTTACCGTATTGATGGTCATTATTATCTTTACGATTGAGCGATTCATCACGATTACTCGTGCTGGAGGAAAAGGAAATGCAGACGTCTTTGTTAAGAAAGTCCGGCGATCCTTAGCTCGTGGTAATGTAGACGAAGCTGCCCAGCTTTGTGACAAACAACGTGGGTCAGTAGGCAACGTGATTAAAGCTGGTCTCCGCAAGTATAAGGAGATGGAAGCTTCTCATGACCTTGAGAAAGAACAGAAGAAAGCTGCTATTCAAGCAGAACTGGAAGAAGCGACTATGCTAGAGCTACCTATGCTTGAGCGTAACTTGCCTATCCTTGCAACCTGTGCTTCTCTTGGTGTATTGATTGGTCTATTTGGAACAGTACTCGGTATGATCCGTGCCTTCTCCGCACTTGGTGAAGGTGGTGCTCCAAATGCAGCCGAACTTTCTGTAGGTATCTCTGAGGCCTTGATCAATACTGCAATCGGTATTGGTAATTCAGGTGTTGCGATCTTGTTCTACAACTTCTTCACTACGAAGATTGATAGCATGACCTACTCTATGGACGAAGCTGGATATAGCATTGTTCAGACCTTCGACGTTAATAACTAATTTCATCGGAAAGCGCACTGCTTGTATTTAACAGCAGTTCGCTTTCCCATAAACCCAATCGTTTATGGCAGCGCATAAACCAAAACGTGGAGCCCCGACAGTTGATATGACTGCGATGGTAGATGTGGCTTTCCTACTACTGACTTTCTTTATCTTGACGACAACTAGTTTTCGCCAAGAGCAAAAAGTCGAAGTGGATATGCCCTCCTCTCGCTCTCAAATCAACGTTCCCGTTGAAAAGCTGATGATTATCTCAGTTGATCCTACAGGCAAAGTCTTCGTGGGTTTCTCTGACATCGGCACACGTGTGGCTACACTAGAGAAAGCAATCTCCGATGAGCAGCTTTCTATTTCTGAAGTAGGCGCGCAATACTTTAGTACCCTAGAAGATTTTGGGGTGCCAATCAATGATATGGAGAGATGGCTTAATTTGCCAGATGAAGAACTGAAAGAAATGGATCACCCTGGGATGACCGCTAAGACCGATACCGTGACTGGACGGAACGATCTTAAAGAGTGGATTCGTTGGGGACGTCTTTCTGACCGTGAGATGCGTATCGCCATCAAAGGTGATGTTGATGCTCAATACGAGAAGATTGGCGAAGTGATGAACTCCCTTCAGGAGTGGAAAATCAATTCTTTCAGTCTGATTACTTCATTAGAAGAAGGTGAAGAAGAAGAGGAAGAGTAAAACTCTTTTCTCTTTAGTTAAGCGTCCTTCTTAAGTTTCACAAATCAGGATCGTGAAAACGACATGAAAAAATGACTGTTAGCGCGGTCAATCCTGGCAAAAGTTTAACCAATGGCTGATGTAGATACCTCGCAAGGGGGCGGCGGCAAAAAAGGAAAAGGCGGCCCCAAAACGAAAAAGAAGTCAACCAAAGTCGATATGACCGCTATGGTTGACGTAGCATTCTTACTTCTTACTTTCTTTGTACTTACAGCGACTATGTCGAACAATGCTTCGATGGAGATGATTCTCCCGCCCAAAGTAGAAGAAAAAGATGAAGATGAACTACGCAAGAAAATCGTTGAGGATAAGATCATGACGATCGTACTTAGCGAAGAAGATAAAGTGTACTATTGGGTAGGAATCACTGAAGCAGTAGTTGATTCAACAGATTATTCTGATGAAGGATTACGCAAAGTGCTTTTTGACCACGTCAATAAAATGCAAACGAGTGGTGTACCTCTCTGTAAAGATGTAGACAACGTTGAGCCATGTTGGGACCCTATTTTTGTGTTTAAACCCAAAAATAAGTCCCGTTTCAAAAACATGATCGATCTACTTGATGAGCTTTCTATTGTCAATGCTCCTAAGTATACCATCGATAAGTACACTGATTCTGATAGCTTGATTATTCGTGGTGAGTATGAATATACTCCACCTGCAGAGTAAGCAAGCGAGCCCGTTCTTTTGACATACTGAAAAAAGTAGAATTTTTGAGCTACTGATGTGGAATTTGAGATTTTAATCATCTATAAGTAAACAAACTTACTTATGGCTGAAATCAGCAACTCATCAGACAAAAACGGCAAAAGGGGAAGCCCTAGTCGCCGTGGAAAACGCTCAACCCGCATCGATATGACTGCAATGGTTGACGTCGCGTTTTTACTGCTCACTTTCTTTGTGCTTACTGCAACAATCAATACTGAGCATGTGATGGAAGCAATTTTGCCTCCTCCTTGCGAAAACAATGATTGCGGTAAGCAGATCGATCAGAAAAAGATTCTAACTTTTATCATGGACGAAAATGATAAGTTGTACTACTACTTGGGTATGCCCGAAGAAGGAAACCTAGAAAGTACTACTTATGCGGCTAATGGTTTGAGAAGCGTTTTACAAAAGCATCTCAATCGCTATCCAAATCGTTGTGATTTGATCGACAAAGCAAAATCCTGTTGGGATCCTATCTTTGTCGTCAAAGCAAGCGCCAAAAGTCGTTACGGAAACCTAATTGATCTTATGGATGAATTGGAAATCGTACAAGCGCCCAAGTATGTATTCGCTGATATGACAATGGCTGATAGTGTGTTACTCTTACCTCACTTCGCTACGAAATAATCAGTAAAAATTTGTAACTTAGTTTTAAGTAGAAAATTATACCGTTCTCATGGCACAAATAATCAAAGCTGACTGGGATGAAATGGTATTCGAAGACCGCGAGCGCCGCTTTGGAGCTTTCTTCCTTCGGAAGAAGTATCCTTTGCACCTGCTGATCGGAACGATTGCCGTTTGTGTTCTCCTGTTGGTGTATGCCTGGATTCCGGTTTCGGGACTTTTTGCTCAAGATGAAGCAGAAGAAACCAAAACCGTAGCCGTCAAAATCACCATGGAGGACCTTCCTCCTCCTCCTCCTCTTGATGAAGAGGAGAAGCCACCACCACCCCCACCACCAAAGGTTCCCCCACCGCAGATCAAAACGGTAGCCTTCCAAATTCCTGACCCGACTCCTGAAGAGGAAATCGATCCGGAAGAAGATCAAACCATCGCTGAAATCGATGATTTGAAAGAAGCACCTGCCATCGGTCTCGAAGATAAAGAAGGGGACGAAGACGGATTCTTTGAAGGAGACTTCGAAGAAGGAGACGGTGATGTTCCTGAAGTTATCGTTGAACAAGAGCCTAATATCAATGAGTTTATCTTCGCCGAGGAAGAACCTAAGCCAGTAAACATGTCAGATGTTTCTAAGCTGATTGGGTATCCTCAGATCGCAAGAGATGCTGGTATCGAAGGTAATGTTGTTGTGCGTGTTCTCGTGGACAAGCGCGGTAACTATAACAAACATAAGATTATCACCCAGGTGCACCCTATCCTTACCAAAGCGGTAGAAGAGCACATCGGTAAACTACAGTTTACACCTGCCATTCAAGGGGGTAAGCCGATTAAGTTCTGGGTTAACATTCCTTTCAACTTCAAATTGTTGAACTAGGAAATAGCAAGACTTTTGCAAAGGCTGATAGAGAATTCTCTATCAGCCTTTTTTTGGTGAGAGACAAAATCTTGCACCTCAACATTTTTCCCTGCTTTGCAGAACGCTTGGGGATATCCAATTGTAAAATTCCAATCTTCAAATCATTCCTTTTGCCTTCAATATTGAGTTTGGCTATTAGACATTCCGCTTTTCTTCATTCCGATATCCTCAATCTTTTCGCTAAGTTTTTTCGGCAAGCTTTCCTTCTGTACCTTTGCCGAAAATTGGCCTGAGCTTGAACCCAACTACACCCCAGAAAATTGCCATTTTTGCCTCAGGAGGTGCTTCAAATGCATTAAAATTGCAGGAGCATTTTCAAAACCAACCTCATATTGAGGCGGGATTATTATTGTCCAATAATCCTCAATCAGGCATCTTTGAGCAGGGGCCACAGTTCAAGACTCCGACCATCTATCTCCCCCCCAAGGCATACAAAAGCGGTGCCTACCTTAATCAACTACTCGAAGCCCACAAGATTGACTTTATCGTCTTGGCTGGTTATCTCAAGCATATTCCCGACGAAATGGTGCGACAATATGCTGATCGTATCCTCAATATTCATCCTTCTCTCTTGCCTCATCATGGGGGCAAAGGCATGTATGGTATGAATGTGCATCATGCGGTAATCGATGCTGGAGATGCTTATTCGGGTATTACGATTCACTTGGTTAATGAACATTATGATGAGGGCAAAGTGATCTTTCAAAAAAAGGTCTCTGTCGCACCCCATTGGTCCGCTATCGAACTCCAGCAAGCAGTACTCAAATTAGAACATACGCACTACCCGGAAGTGGTAGCTCAATATTGTCAACAAATCGCCAACTCTGATTCTTAGTTTTTATGGCCGACAACATCAAAATCAAATCCGCTCTCATCTCTGTTTATCATAAAGATGGGTTAGACGCCCTTGTCGAACGCTTAATCGAAAATGAGGCGAGTATCTACTCTACGGGTGGAACCGCTGAATATATGCGTTCGCTAGGAGCGACAGTCATAGATGTCTCAGATCTGACTGGCTATCCTTCCATCTTAGGAGGACGAGTGAAGACTTTGCATCCTAAGGTGCATGGTGGCATTTTGGCTAGACGCGAAGAAGCCGGAGATCAAGCTGAATTGAGTGAATTTGAGATTCCGCAAATTGATCTTGTGGTCGTAGATCTCTATCCTTTTGAAGCTACCGTCGCCAGTGGCGCGGCTGAGGCAGAGGTGATTGAAAAAATTGATATTGGTGGAATTGCTTTGATTAGAGCAGCTGCCAAAAACTTCAAATATGTTTGTTGTGTGCCTTCAGCGGATTATTATGCTGAGCTAGCGGGCATGCTCGCAGAGAATAATGGTGCTTTGAGCCTTGCTCAACGCCGCTATTTCGCAGGAGCAGCTTTTGATGTCTCTTCTCACTACGATACGCACATTCATGCTTATCTCGCGCCAGACTCTGATAGCCTTAAAATGTCGGTTCGCAATCCGCAAAGCTTGCGTTATGGCGAGAACCCACATCAACAAGGACGCTTCTACGGCAAATTAGAAGATGAACTGCTGCAAATACATGGTAAGGCCCTCTCTTACAATAACCTAGTGGATATTGAAGGGGCCTTGCAGTTAGTGGATGAGTTTACTGATCAGCCGTTTTTTGCGGTAATCAAGCATACTAATCCTTGTGGTGCTGCCACAGGTGCTACTATGTTCGAAGCATGGAAACGTGCTTTGGCGGGAGATCCTGTCTCTGCCTTTGGTGGTATCTTGGCATGCAACGGTACGATCGAAGCAGATGTCGCGGAGGACATGAACAAGCTGTTTTTTGAAGTCTTAATTGCAAAGGATTTTACGCCTGAAGCATTGGAGATTTTACAAAAAAAGAAGAAGCGTATTTTGCTTAAAAGAGTCGGCAATCATCAGCCTGCTCATATCATAAAAACAGCAGTTAATGGCTTCCTCGTCCAAGATAAAGATCAGCAAAAAATAAGCGAATCGGATTTTGAGATTAAGTCATCTCGCAAGCCTAGCAGTAGCGAAGCACAAGATGTAATCTTTGGTGATACAGTCTGTAAACACCTCAAGTCTAACGCGATTGCGATCGTCAAAAATGGTCAAATGATTGGTAGCGGGATGGGACAAACCTCTCGTATTGATGCCATGAAACATGCCATATTAAAGGCTGAGGAAAAGGGCTTTGATCTACAAAATTCAGTGCTTGCTTCCGATGCATTTTTTCCTTTCGCTGACTCTGTCGAACTCGCTCATAGTAAGGGAATTAGCATTGTGGTCGAGCCAGGCGGATCAATTCGTGATGAGGAAACGATTAATTTTTGTGAAACTCATGATATGTGCTTAATTTTCACAGGCATCAGGCACTTTAAGCATTAAAATTTCATATCTTTTGAAACGAGAACGTAGGTAGGGGCCGGAAATAGTATATACCAAGAATGGGATTATTTGATTTTTTCACTACAGATATAGCAATTGACCTTGGAACAGCCAACACACTCATCATGTATAATGATGATGTTGTGGTGGATCAACCTTCCATTGTGGCAGTAGATAGAATGACGGGCAAGGTGATCGCGATCGGTACCGAGGCTCAGCAAATGCACGAAAAGACGCATGACAATTACCGTACTGTGAGACCTTTGCGGGATGGTGTTATTGCAGACTTTACCGTTGCAGAACATATGATAAGAGGGATGATCAAAATGATCACCAACAAAAGGCGATTTTTCTCGACTAGTTATCGCATGGTGATTTGTATCCCTAGTGGCATTACAGAGGTTGAAAAACGTGCTGTAAAAGATTCAGCAGAGCAGGCTGGCGCAAAAGAAGTCTATTTGATTGCCGAACCAATGGCAGCTGCTATCGGTATTGGCCTCAATGTCAAAGAACCTACAGGCCACATGATCGTCGATATTGGAGGAGGTACTACTGAGATTGCGGTAATCGCACTTTCGGGAATCGTTACCGATCAAAGTATCCGGATCGCTGGTGATGAGTTCAATGATGATATTCTCGATTATATGCGCAAGCAGCACAATATGCTCATCGGTGAGCGCAGTGCAGAGCGTATCAAGATTGAAGTAGGAGCGGCCTTGCCGGAACTCGACAACCCACCTGAAAATCTTGAGATCAGAGGTAAGGATTTGATGACTGGTATTCCAAAGACCATTTCGGTATCCTACCGCGAAGTCGCGCATGCCCTCAACAAGTCTATCACAAAAATAGAAGATGCGATTCTCAAAGCACTTGAGAATACTCCTCCTGAACTTTCTGCCGATATCTATGAAAGAGGCATTCACCTTACTGGTGGTGGTGCATCACTGAGAGGTTTGGATATTCGCTTAGCGGAAAAAACTAAACTACCGATTCATGTTGCCGAAGATCCGCTCAAAGCGGTTGTACGCGGAACGGGTATTTCCCTCAAAACGCTTGATGAGTTTAAGTATCTCATGAGCTAAACTCATTTGTTGCCTTGCTTAATGCTTGAGTTATTGAATTGTTGAAGAACCGACCAATATTTGACAACTCAATCCCGATGGCTATCGGGACTACAACTCAACGACTTAAAAATCAACAACTCTTAATTCATGTTTCGGCTATTTGCGCTTTTATCGTCTTACCGAAACCTGCTGGTTTTTCTATTGCTAGAAGGACTGGCCTTGATGTTTATTGTTCGTAATAACGATTATCAAAGACATCAAGTAGGGGATACCGCACTCGAATTAAGTGGTCGTTTCAATGAGTCTACCTCTAAGCTTTGGGGATTTTTCAATCTCCAAGCTCAAAATGATACCTTAATTCAAAAAAATATTTCGCTGAGTAAAGAGACTCAACGATTAAGATTAAAAATCGATCGTTACGAAGGGATGTTGGCTAGAGATTCGGTAAGCTATTTTGCTTCCGATACTGTAGGCTTAAATGAAGCGTATCAATTTTTCCCGGCAAGGGTCATCCGCAATTCAACTAACCTCAATTACAACTACATTACCTTAGACAAAGGAAGTAATGATGGCGTAAAGGAAGGAATGGGAGTCGTTTCTCCACAAGGAATCGTCGGGAATGTGATCAAAACACGCCCTCGTTATAGTCTGGTAATCAGTGCCCTCAATGTCAGTGCACACTTCTTAGTAAAAGTTGTCAGGCCCAATGAAGCCGCTTCTAATGGGCATGTTGGTATATATGAATGGGAAGGTGGAGATCCGTTTGAGGCAAACTTGACTTATATTCCTGAGACGGTAGAACTCTTTGAAGGTGATTGGGTTTTGTCTTCTGGCTATCGCTCAGTTTTTCCTGCGGGTTATATGGTCGGAAAGATCGTTTCGATCGACAAAGCGAAGGATGGATATCATGATGCAAAAATTGAACTAGCGACTGATTTTCACGCTTTAGGAAACGTTTATCTCGTAGCATCTCAAAATAAAGCTGAACTGGACAGCCTCGAGCGTTCGGTCCCAAGATAAAAGATGAGTCAAATTCTACGCTACATATTGGCCTTTTTGGTGTATCTCGTGCTACAGGTGGGTTTATTCAACCACTTAGGTATGTTTGATGTCGCCATGCCTTTCGTGTTTTTACTCTTCTTGTTTAGTCTACCTTTTGATTGGCCGGTACCCTTAGTTTTATTGATAGCCTTTGCCACAGGTTTTTGTGTAGATGCGCTTTCAACGAGTACGGCAAGTGGATTGCATGCGTTTGCAGGGGTTTTTGCCTTAGGAGCTCGACAGAGGGTCGCAGCGCTCGCGAGTGGATCAAATATTAGAAGTATTTCAGAACTGAATTTGCGAGACCAATCTGCGATTTGGTTCGTTATATATTTACTGAGCTTGACCTTTTTACACAACCTGGCTTACTTTTTCTTGGAAGTGCTCAGTTTTCAAGATTTTTTCAGGACACTCGTCAAAATAGGAGCCAGTACTTTGTACACTTTTTTGCTTTGTTTTGCACTCAGCTTTATTTTCTATAAACGATAAGCTTAAATTCATTTGGATCAGCTAAAAATACGTGGCGGAATTATCATCTTGTTCTTTGCTCTGGTTTTCTTGAGCTTCGGCGCCCGTTTGTTTTCGATCCAGGTTGTCAGCACCGAATATGCTAGTCGGGCCGATAGGTATGTCATCAAGACCAAATCCATCGTTCCGCCCCGCGGTAATATCTATAACCGCCATGGAGAAATCTATGTGAGCAATCAACCGATGTTCAAAATGATGGTTACTCCGCGTAATCTTCACATTCCGGACACCGCTCTCCTACTCAAACACCTCAATATGAGTAAGGAAGAGTTGGAGAGGGCGATTGCCAAGGCGGCTAGGCATAGTAGCTACAAAGAATCAGTTATTGCTCAACATCTTGACCTTGAAACTTGTGGGATTTTACAAGAATCTCTTTGGGATGCGCGAGGTATAAGCTTTAGTGTGAGCAATAAGCGACACTATGAATATCCTGTTGGGGCCAATATCCTCGGCTATATTTCTGAAGTTGACTCCTCTGATATCAAAGCCTCCGGTGGAAAATACCGGATTGGTGATCTAGTAGGTAAGACTGGGATTGAACGTAGTCATGACACGACTCTTAGAGGCATACAGGGCCAGCGGAAGATAAAAGTAGATGTACATAATCGGGAAGTGGGTAGCTATGCTAACCAACGATATGACACTGCGGCCGTGAAGGGCAAAGACATGATGCTAGGCATCGACACTGAATTACAAGCGTTCGGCGAAGCCTTGATGCAAGGTAAGAGAGGTAGTATCGTCGCAATCGAACCTTCTACCGGCGAAATCCTTGCCTTTATCAGTGCGCCCGCTTATGATCCGAGTTCACTGACAGGTAGCGAACTCTATGAAAATTGGCGACACCTACAAAGAGATTCCCTCAAACCCTTATTCAATCGACCATTAATGGCCGCTTATCCGCCGGGCTCTGTCTATAAACTGGCCAATGCTTTAGCGGCATTGAATGAAGGGGTGATTAATGAAAATACTTATTACAGCTGTGGCGGAGGTTTTAGTCGCAATAAAGGGAAACCGGGTTGCCGCTTTCATATTTCGCCACTGGCCCTTGGCAATGCGATCAAGCATTCCTGTAATTCTTACTTCGCTGCGACCTATATGGACTTCTTGCATCATCCTCAGTATGATAGCATTTACCAAGCCTTCGATATATGGCGAGCTTATATGGATCGTATGGGTTTAGGGCGTAAACTCGGGGTCGATATCCCTTATGAAAAGCCCGGTAAACTCCCTACGGGAACGATGTATGATCGCTGGTATGGACATAATCGTTGGATCGCAACGACCATTATCAGTAATTCTATCGGGCAAGGTGAAATATTGATGACGCCTTTGCAAATGGCGAATTTGGCGACATTGATTGCCAATCGTGGTACTTATGTCAAACCGCATTTCCTCAAGGCGATACGTGGCGACGAAAATTTCTGGAATCGTATTTCATATGACACCGTTGATACGGAAATCGCTCCTTACCATTATCGTACGGTAATAGATGCGATGGTGCAAGTGGTGGCTGCTGGTACAGCTAGAAGGGCCATAATCGAAGGCATAGATGTAGCCGGCAAGACGGGTACTGTCGAAAATCCACACGGAGAAGATCATTCTGTCTTTTTAGGCTTTGCGCCTGCGGATCGTCCCCGTATTGCGATCGCCGCTATCATCGAAAATGCAGGTGGGGGAGGCCGTTGGGCCGCGCCCTTGAGTGCCTGTATGATGGAAAAATATCTCAAAGGAGAAATTGTCAGTAAGAAATTTGAATACAATCGTCTTTTGAACGCTAGATTTTAGATGAACCGTAAAAGCTTCGATTTCGATCTCATTACTATCCTGCTGTACATAGGTCTTGTACTGCTAGGCTGGATGACGATCTATGCGGTTTCTTCAGCTAATTTTGGGACGGAGATTTTCAATTTTTCCGTTTTGCACGGCAAGCAACTCGCCTGGATGGGAGTATCGCTTGGAGTGGCGATGTTGGTACTCTTATTAGATCATCGATTTTTATACTCCACTGCTTATGTGGCCTATGGAGCGTCGATAGCGATGCTGATACTGGTATTATTTATCGGTAAAGAAGTCAATGGCGCCCAAAGTTGGCTGATTATCGGAGGGCAAACCTTTCAACCCTCAGAGTTTGCCAAACTTGCTACTGCATTGGCCTTAGCAAAATATATGTCTCGTCTCAATTTTAGTATGAGCAACGGGCAAGACTTGATGGCTGTATTGGGGATTATCCTCATACCCGGTTTGATCGTGATTTTCCAGAATGATACGGGTTCTGCCCTTGTATTTGGCAGTTTTTTGATCGTTTTATTTAGAGAAGGGCTCCATCCATTAGTGCCGATTGTCTTGATTTTACTAGGCGTAGTGGCCTTATTGTCTTTATACTTAGGAGGTTCGCTTTGGGTGATCGTGGGGATTTTTGTCCTTGGCGTGATTGTTTTTGCGGCAACCTTTAGTGCCCGTCGTTGGATTCGCAATGCCATCTGGATTACGTCTATTTGTATGGTGTTCAGCCTAGCTTCCTTTGGTACCAATCAGTTGATGAGCCTTTTACAGCCGCACCAACAGATTCGTCTCAAGGTATTGTTTGATCCGAGCATTGACCCGCAAGGCGCTGGTTATAATGTGATTCAATCCAAGATCGCGATTGGCTCCGGCGGTATATTGGGTAAGGGTTACTTAAAAGGAAACTATACCAAGTATCAGTTTGTCCCCAAGCAGGAGACTGATTTTATCTATTGTGCAGTGGGCGAAGAGTACGGCTGGCTGGGCTCCACTGTAGTACTAGTCTGTTTCTTTTTATTGATTTGGCGCTTACAGTTCCTCTCCGAGAACTCCAAAACTCGATTTGCCCGTATTTACGGCTATAGTGTTGTGGGTATCTTGTTTTTTCATGTCGTGATCAATATCGGTATGACCATCGGCTTAGTCCCAGTGATTGGGATACCTCTGCCGTTTTTTAGTTATGGCGGTTCTTCGCTCTTGAGTTTTACCGTGCTGATTTTTGTACTCATCAACCTTTATTCTTCCCGTATTGCGGTTCTAGGCTCCAAGGTATAGTCACTTCGAAATATCCAATGTTGAAGCCCAATCTTCAATGTCCAAGTGATTCCTTTTGCCTTCGATATTGAGTTTATCTATTGGTCATTTCCCTCCTTGCTTCGCAGAACGCTAGAGAAGATATAATGTTGAAGCCCAATCTTTCAATAAGTTCTTTTTGTTTGGCTAGCAATCGAAACTCTACAGCATAATGAAATCAGAAGATGTGTATATTGCGACTGATGAAATATTGGCAGCAAAAATGGCCGTTTTGGGCCTTTGTATTGATGATTTGTGGCGTAGGCAGTGCTTGTAAGCCAAAACCTTCGCCCCCTTCCTTGTCTGATAATCCTCCCGTTGTCGTTGAAGAAAACACCTTTCACCTTCCTAAGGGAAATAGTGCTTCTCTCAAAGATTTGATACAGCCTAGTTCTACCTATCTCGTTAGAGATAGTAGTCTATTTGATTTTTTCAATATCGACGAAACAGGTATCTATTTTTTTGCTACGGCTGAAGAACAGAATCCCTTGAAAGCAGAATTCGTGATCTATCCGGACGAGTTCGCGACTACGATGAAGATGTTTAGGCATTTTCCTCTTGATAGTATGATCACTTTCTGCCGTGAAAAGAAGCGTTCGGCATGGCCTGATCGCTTCAAAAAACTCCCTCTGCCACCACGCTTTGTCTATCCAGAAGGTAAGATCGCGCCGCTCAAAGGTTTAAGAGTCGCTTTGGACCCTGGACATATGGCCGCATCGGCAGAGGTCGCCGAAATAGAAGGCAAATACATGAAAATGTATGCCAACGCTAAACAAGGTCGCCCTGCTATACAGTTTAATGAAGCCAACCTAAGTCTCGCCACGGCCCATCTTATCCGGCAGCAATTAGAAGCGATGGGAGCAAGTGTATTAATGACTCGTAGGGAAGCTGGAGTTGGCGTTACTGGATATACTTGGGAGGCATGGCGAAGCAGCAATGCATTTGAGGATAGTGTCAAGCGATTGCGCAAAGAGGGCGAAATCACTTGGAAGAAGGCCCGATGGTGGCGCAAGTCCGCTGAGGAAAAGGATATCATGAAACGCTTCTTTACGCCTATGGACCTCAGGGCAAGGGCAGAGATGATCAATGATTTCCAACCTCATTTGACCTTGATCATCCATTTTAATGTAGATTCTCCTAATTGGGAGCTCCGTGATAAGGATGGTTTCTTTCGTCCTACCGACCAAAATTATTTGATGGCTTTTACGCCGGGTAGCTTTATGAGTGGCGAACTCAACAAATTAGAAGACCGAGTTGCCTTCCTGCGGCAAATTATTTCAGATGATGTCAATGAATCTATAAGACTGTGCGACGCCTTTGTCAAAGCATCGGTGGCAGAGACAGGAGTCCACGTGGTCAGCCCTGCTTATCCTCTCTCCTATCTCAATAGAGCTTGCATCCTGACTGAAAAACCTGGAGTATACGCCCGTAATCTCACTTTGACTCGATTGATCGCTGGACCAGTGTGCTATGGAGAAAGCCTTAATCAAGATCATCTTGAAGAGAGTCTTGCTCTCAATCGCCGAGATTTGCAAATAGAAGGAATCCAGACCTCTAGTCGATTGAAAAGTGTGGCAAATGCCTATGTCAAGGCGGTCCTATCATTTGTGAAGGATTGAAAAAGTATCTATCTTCGAGCCGTTAATTTATAGACCTTTATATCTTATAAAATTACCACCGTGGACCTAACGGAAATTTTATTTTTATTGATGATTTTCTCCCCTCTAGCGGGAGCAATCCTCATTCCTGCCTTATCACGAGGCGATAATCCTGGTATGGCCCGGCACATTGCACTTTGGACTTCAATGGTCTCTTTTGTGGTGAGTATTTGGCTATATTTCCAGTATACCGGAGCAGTTGGAGCTGAAGGTAGTGGGGAGTTCCCATTTTTCTTCCAACATGATTGGCTGAGCTATGGAGGTCTCGACGTTAATTTTACGATGGGAATGGACGGCATCTCTGTCTATCTCGTCATGCTGAGCACCTTGATTTTCCCACTTTCGATTTATTTCTCGTGGGGATCAATCACCAAACAAGAGCCGGCTTATTACTCTCTACTCCTATTATTGGAAGTGGGAGTTGTTGGTTTCTTTCTCTCTTTGGATATGTTGCTCTTCTACGTATTCTTCGAGATGGTTTTGATTCCGATGTACTTCTTGATCGGTATCTGGGGTGGAAAAGATAGAGTATATGCTTCGATGAAGTTTTTTCTCTATACGCTTGTCGGTTCGCTATTGATGTTGATCGGGATTATTTATCTCGGCCTCAATGTAGCTGATGCTCCTGAATTAGCGGGAATCACTTTCACGACTGATTATGAATTAATTCGTCAATTTTCCAATCTGACTTTGACGGAAGAGTATTGGCTCTTTGCCGCCTTTGCCTTGAGCTTTGCGGTGAAAGTACCTCTCTTCCCTGTACATACTTGGTTACCAGATGCACACACCCAGGCACCTACTGCTGGTTCTGTGATTCTGGCAGGTGTACTCTTAAAAATGGGTACATATGGTTTGATCCGCTACTGTTTGATGCTATTTCCTCAAGCTTCTCTCGATGCGGCGCCTATCATGGCAGCCTTAGCAGTTATCGGTATCATCTATGGTGCGATGGCGGCTATGGTACAAACAGACGTCAAGAAACTAGTAGCATACTCATCTGTATCTCACCTTGGATTTATTGTCCTCGGTATCTTTGCTTTCACAGAAGAAGGTTTAAGTGGTGCGGTCATGCAAATGGTCAATCACGGGATCGCGACTGGTGGACTCTTCCTCTTAGTAGGTATGATCTACGATCGTCGTCATACACGTGCTATCAAAGACTTCCAAGGTGTTGCTAAGGTGATGCCTAAGTTCACCTTCCTATTTATGATCACGATGATGGCCTCGGTAGGTCTTCCGGGTTTAAATGGTTTTGTAGGTGAGTTTCTAATCCTAATGGGCTCCTTTAAGTCTAGTATGATTAGCGGTGTATTTGCTGTCTTAGCTGCCACAGGTGTAGTAATTGCAGCGGTTTATCTACTTTGGATGTTCCGTCGTGTGATGTTTGGAGAGCTTGACAAAGAAGAAAATCGCCAATTGGTCGATCTCAATGGTCGTGAAGTCGCAGTAATGATGCCTTTAATCATCCTGATGTTCTGGATGGGGCTTTATGCTACACCATTTCTCAAGCAGATTGGTTTTAGCTCTGACAAAGTCGTAGAAGCATTTGAAAGTGGAGAAGCACTCAATCGTCAAGCATCAAGTGATGCCGACGCAATTGAAGTAGCCTTTGGTGTAGATGAATGGCGCGAGAAAGCCATTATTGAATAGACAATAATTATTATTGATATAGCAAAAGCGCTCCTGTTATTTAACGGGAGCGCTTTTGTAATTCTTGAAGGCCTCTACGCATATCACTAGCGATACGAGAGTAGTCTGCTTCATAATATCCTTGAAACTTGATCAGGAAGGCTAAAGGAGGGTTTGGGATAGTCTCTGAGGAGATATCCAGCGTATGCTGCTCTAGGCGATAAGCTTCACGCATCATTCTTTTGAGACGATTGCGCTGCCAAGCTTGTTTAAACACCCGTTTAGGGGCGGTGAAACCTACGCTTATAGAATTTTGGACATACTGTTCGGGTATGTCATATGCATAAAAAAATTTGAGCACACCTACTCTAAAAGAGGAGCCATGCTCAAACAGATATTCAAATGCACGTTTATGACGCAATATCGTTTGCTTAGGCAAACGATAGGAACGAGACGTTCCATCAGGCGTCATCCGTGATTATTTCTGCTTGTGTCTGCCTTCGTCGCTGACAGTTAATCTTGCGCGGCCTTTGGCACGACGTGCAGCTAAAGTCTTGCGACCATTAGCGCTAGCCATACGGGCGCGGAATCCATGCTTGTTACGACGCTTGCGATTGCTGGGTTGAAATGTACGCTTCATAATTCTATTTTCAGGGCCACAAAGATAGGAATAAATATCTCGGAGCCCAAGGATTTGTCGGTATTTTTGAAGAATCTCCTTATCTTATTCGATATGAAAATCCTACTCGCAATTAACACTATTTTTGAATTAGTCGTAGGACTGATTATACTTTTTCTGCCACATTTACTTTTGGGGGAGTCAACCGGTAGTATTGACTCTGGGGAGTTGACCTTGTCAGTTGGGCGTTCTTATGGTTTTGCTGCGATCGCTATTGCAGCCCTTAGTGCGCTGATGATGAGCCGTAAACTTACTTCAGAGCTCAAATTCGTTGGTTTTGGTGCTCTCGCAATTTTTCATCTAGGACTTACCATCGCACAGACCATAAATGTATTAGAAGGATTGAGTCCGATCCCGCTAGTAGTCTCACACGCGGTATTATTTCTTGTCTTTACTGCTTTATTCTTATTTAGCCGCGGAGAGTAGTTGTCGTTGGGGCGCTTATTCCTTACCGCTTCGCGGAACGCTGGGGCATATAGATTGTCGAAATCCAATGTTCAAGTCATTCCTTTTGTCTTTGATATAGGGCTTGGCTACTTACCGTTCCTGCCAGAAATCAAAAGAGCAGTCCAGGCGTTCTCCGAAGGAGGACTACTAGACTGCTCGTCATATAAAAAAGTGTAAAACTTTTTACGAAGCCTCTTATAACTTTTGAATCCTTTGCGTCCAAAGGCCGGACTCGGTGCTGATTTCTAATAAATAGATGCCCACCGATAAATCATGAAGCTCAAGCTGTTCATTATGAATCTGCTGTAAGGGCAATTTCTGCTCTCTAATTAGCTGGCCATGGAGATTGTATAATCTCAGACGAGGCTGTTGGGCCGTTTGCCAAGCTAAATCCAAATTGATCACATCTTGGACTGGATTGGGGTAAACCTGGGCGGATTGCAGGCCAAGTGGTGATTCTATTGCAATGACGTTGAGCAGCATTACGGTAGCGCTATCCTCCAGACTACAAGCATTTGCGTCGCTAATGATTACGCTATAGTCGCCAGCAGCAAGGCCTGTCAGTGTACTATCCGTCGCTCCATTGGACCAGACAAAGCTATAAGGAGGAGTGCCGCCTGAAACGCTAATGCTAGCTGTGCCACTACTACCAGTACTGTCGGGAGTGCTAATGAGATTATCCACGACGAGCTGGCTCGGTTCAGCAAGCGTCGTGCTATCTCCAAAGACGCAACCAAGATCATCTGTCAGGCTGAGACTAAACGTTCCCGCAGGGAGTAAGGCTAAGTTTGCCGTAGTATCTCCATTGCTCCACGTATAGGTAAAAGGCGCTGAACCACCGTTGATAGTGAGATTGATGGAACCGCTGCTATCACCCGCACACAATAAATCTTGAGCACTCAAACTAAAGCTGGGTGCCGGAGGAGCGGTTACGATGATGCTGTCAGTGCGATTACAGGCATTAGAATCAGCCAAGACGAAAATATAGATCCCCGCACCTAAGCCACTCAAATCTTGAGTAGATGCGCCATTGGACCAGCTGTATTGATAAGGAGGAGTGCCTCCAACTACTGTAAGATCAATCGTAGCATCATCAATATTGGGGCAAGTCGCATTTGTATTGCTCAAAGAAATCCCGATTGGTGAAGCATTGCCGACAGTGTCGCTAATTTGCATGGCGCAATTATTCACATCAGTAACTAGCACACTATATGTCCCTGCTAGGAGATTGCTGATATTTTGGGTGGTATCACCATTGGACCAGCTATAAGTATATCCAGAACTGCCACCACTGACTCCAAGGTTGATACTACCGCTGGCTTCGCCAAAACAAAGCGTTGCGCTAGGCGTGGTATGAAGGACAATCGGGTTGGGTTGGGAGATGGTATCGCTAAGCTGAATGCTGCAGTTATTTGCATCTGTGACTGATACAGTATAGATCCCGATGGGGATGTTGAGCAGATTTTGAGTAGAATCACCGTTGGACCAGCTATAAGTATAGCTGCTTGTGCCGCCTGAGGGATTAAGGTTGATGATCCCACTAGGCGTTCCGTGACAAACGGCATCGCTCCCTTGTATAGTCGCCGTCAAAGCTGAGGGCTCATTGATCGTAACTGTTTGCTGACGATTGCAACCGTTTTGATCAGTTAGACTCACGGTATAGATGCCTGCGCTGAGATTACTGATATCCTGAGTGGTATCGCCAGTGGACCAGCTATAAGTATAGCCGGGAGTGCCGCCAACCACTGTCAGGTCTATCATACCGTTTTGATTGCCAAAACAATCGATATTCGTACTACTTGCCCCACTAGCAAAGCCTTGACAGACTAGATCGATGACAACAGTATCGCTCTCTAC
>JBGCFA010000073.1:0-35861 GCA_045106675.1 Bacteroidia bacterium | reverse complement strand
ACTTTGCGGAAGTAATGCGTAAAGGCCGACTCGCTCAAATTGGCGATAGAAGCGGCTTCAGTGCGATTGACGCGATTGGTAAAATTGTCTAGTATATATTGATACACTGCCTCCATGCGACGACTACGAGTAGGAGTCGCTCTCTCTGAATACCCCTCGCTGGCCAAAATTTCGCGTTCGGCAGAGACGGATAAAGAATATAGTATCTCCATAAAGGCTGAGATCGCTCCGAAGCTCTGCATCTTGCGCAAAACCAATAAACGCTGCCGTACATCGATTAAGGTATCCCCCTTGAAAGCAACCCCTCTTTGGGCCTCTTCGAGTAAACGTCGAATCGTATAAAACGCATTACGCTTAAATAAGCCTTCGCCAAATAAATCAGCGTCAAACTGAATACTCAGCAATTTGGCCTCATCTGGAATCACTTCCGTTTCGGTATACCAGCCATGACGCAATTCAGGCCCAATCAAAATCAAATCTTCTTTTCCCACTTCTTCCCGATGATCACCGACCTGCCGGGTGCCTTCAAAATCGCGCAACAAGCACAACTCATAGGTCGTATGAGTATGCTGCAACAAATCTAAAGAAGAGCCAAGGCGTTCCTCTAATAGGAACACATCATTGTCTGTCAAGGAACTGATCTCGCGGTATACCTTCATGATTAATAGTAGTAGATGTCCAAGAACTCAAGGGCGTAAGTAAGATAAATTTGCAATTTTTTAGTAGTTAAAGGCAAGTTTTGGAACATTTTTTACATCCATAAATGATTGATATACAATTGTTTAAAAAATTACTTGCACTTAAAAAACATTCATCTTTTCCTTTAAAAAACGTCTAGCTTGCCGTATAGGGGGAATTGATTGCAGGAGGCTTTGCAATCCTTTTCGCTTAAAAAAAGTGGGGGATTTTGACGCTTATTGTAAGATTAAATGACTCCAGCCATCGTGCTGGCTCTGGGTATCCTCTTCTTCGGGATTGATTTGCTTGAGTTTGTCCTGGACTTTTTTGCTAAACTTCCAACAGGTCTGGTAGCGGAGATCGACGATTTCAGATAGCTCGGTGGCCGAGATATTGCCTTTGTTGGCATAGACAAGAAACAAAAGGTAGAAGCCTTTGAGAATAGGGAAATGTAAGCGGTGAAAGAGCGTATGCGCCGTAGCAGATTCATTGGCTCCGCACTTCGTGCAACGTCTGGCTAGATGGCCTTGGCCTTTGGTATATTTTTCGTTTTGACAGCGCTGACAACTATATGCATTTTCCCACTTGAGTCTCGCGAGATATTCGTAGCAGGCTTCATCATCGGGAAAAAAGGATTGAAACTCCCCAAAGTCCACCTCACGGGCAAAAACTCTCGCACGGGTCAACTCTTTGACATTGCCACGTAGTTCTTGATTCTCTACATCAAGCAATTGATTGATGCGCTGAATCTCCTGAGACTGGGCTTGCAATTTGTGATTGGCGTTAGCTAGTTGCTCATTTTGTTGCTCAATGAGGTTTTTTTGCTCTGTAATCTCGCTAGTCTGAAGCTCAACTTTATGTTCGATCTCTTGGTTAACCTCTTCCTTGATCTGATTGAGTTCTTGGAGGTTTTCGATCATCGTCTGCTGGGCCGACTCTTGACTCTTCTTGGCTAATCTAAACTTTTCCCCTTGGGCAACGGACAATAATACCACCTCCACCACAAGACCATAATTGAGCATATAGACGAGGGCAAGATTGTCCCATTCGAGACTCGTATTGCGGCGCAAAGCGGTGATGATCACGCCTACGATGGTAAACGAAAAAGCAATAACAAAAAACCTTGCGCCAGGAAAACCTTTCCGCCAGCGCCAAATCGAAGCCCCATACAAGACCAAAAGCGGAAGCACGTAGATCGGTATGGCCCAAGCTTCATGCGTAATCTGCTCACGCACGATAAAATATAGTACCGAAAAGCCCACAATCCCCCAAGACCAACGATAAAAACGCGGCCATGCTTGGTCAAACTCCAAGAAAGCGTTCGCATAAGCGGTAAAACACACTAAGAAAAAGCCCGGACTATAACGGTAAAAAAACTGATTGAGACCGGGAGAGTCTGGCCAGAGATATTGAAAGGCGAGACCATCTTCAAACGATATCAGCATACAGCTGAGCACGTATAAGACGTAGTATAGATAGAAGCGTTCTCGAATAGAGAAATACAACACCAGATTGTAGATCGCCATGATCAACAAAATCCCGTAAAACAGCCCCAGCACAAAGTATTCCGTGAGAGAGTATTGGATAAAAAAGTTGTCAGAACGGATTTTGAATAAAAAGTGAATCGGATTTTCAGTCTTGATTTTGAGGTAGCAAGTCGGGTATTTACGGGTAGCTGGTAGATCAAAGACGAAGTTTTTGTGTAAAAACTCACGATTTTTGAATGGTAGTTCCATTCCTGCTTTGCTTAACTGATAGTTGCCGGATTCATCTGGGTAGTAAAAATCTACCAAGCTGGTCGTCTGACAAAGTGCCTCCAAATACCAATTGTTGGTATAGATAGCCTCTCCCCCAAAATTGAATCTGATCCAATAGGTGGCGTCAAGATTATCAGAATGTGGAAACGCTTGAGTAGTTGGCAAAAATGCTTGCTCATACGCTAAGCTCAGGATATCTTCAATCTCAAGCGCATTGCTCGCATCACTCAATATCTCGAGATAATGAGGTTCTAAAAGGTAGTTTTCATTGTCAATCGTCAATTTCAAAGTATCCCCTGCCAAGCAAATCACTGGGAGTAATAATCCCCAAAATAGGGCTAGGCATATGATAATCCGACTCAACATATAAGAGACAAGGTACAAAAAAAAGCCGCCCCCTGGCATTGGGACGGCATCAGACAATAAGTAAAAACTTAAGAAAAATTCATCAGTGCATCTTTTAAAAGATACCTTTAGTATTGCTTTATAAGAAGATATTTTCTCAATGTATATTACAAATATAATTAATTACGTTTAAGTGTAATTAATATTGCGCATCAACGGTCTAAACAAGAGTGCAAAAGGTGTTGAATGATCCTTTTGGTATCAGTATCTCTACCAAATCCTGACTACTCCCTTCCAATTATTTTCGTAACTATCCGCTCTATCTCTCCTTATGTAGCCAAAAGCATCATGAAAAAAACAGTATTATTCCTTTTATGGCTGACAAGTAGTCTTGTCGTCTCCGCCCAGCGGAACGCTAAAGTTGAATCCATGGCGAGTTTAGGAGAAATTTGGGGCTTCCTCAAATATTATCATCCTAATATTGCAGGCGGTCAGACCGATTGGGATTCGGTTTTAGTCGCGGATTTGCCAATTTTGGCAAAAAACCCCAGCAGCGAGCAATTTCAAGCGATTGTTGGACGGTGGCTCAGCGATGCAGGGCCGATCTCTCTCCGCAAATCCTACCTCGAAATCGAAATTGATAGCAGTCTAGGTAATTTCGATTTATCGTTCCTCGAAGAGAATCCTCTCCTCAATGAATCGCTGAAGGCGCAACTAAAATATATCCGAGACAATCGTTTTCAAGGCAAGCAATATTATGCGTTGCCCAGTTCATGGAACGGTCCCATCAGCTTTGAAAACGAGGAGCCTTACTCAGAGGAACTTTATCCGACTCAGCCTTATCGAATGTTGGCTTTGTTTCGCTATTGGAATGCGATCCATTATTATTTCCCCTACAAATATCTGATCGAAGAGGACTGGCGGGAGACTTTGCGGGAATTTACAATGGACTTTTATGAGGCTGAGGACCAACTTGCCTATCACTTATCGATCCGTAAACTGAGCGCAAGGATCTACGATACTCACTCGTTTTTGCATAGCACCACTTGGGATTATAGCCAGGGCAAGTATCGTCTTTTGGCTAGCGTCAAATTGATCGAAGGCAAATCTGTCATCATGCGAGTGATCGCTGACTCCCTCGGAGAACGCTACCCCTTAGAGCGAGGAGATGTCGTACTTTCAGTCAATCGCATATCTACTGACTCTATTCGAGAACGCTTACATCCCTACCTATTGAGTTCGAACGAAGTCACGACCCAACGCAAAATCTCCAACTGGCTCTTGGTGGTCCCTTCCAAAAAAGTCGTCATAGAGATTGAGCGCAATGGGAAGGAGATGTTATTCGTGCTAAATGCAGTCCACGTGAAGCAATTTCACAAGCTTGCTAGCGCCGATACGCCGAGTGATAGCGTTCCCAAATGGGTAAAAAGAAACGATAATATCGGCTATGTAGATATGGGCCGCTTAGAAAGAGAGGAAGTAGGTGAGATGATGAAGGAGCTGATGGATTGTAAGGCGATCATTTTTGATGTCCGTAACTATCCCAAAGGCACCTATCGTCACATCATGATGTATCTCCTGCCTAGTAGGAGTCCATTTGCCACCTTTAGCTATCCCGAGACAGATTATCCGGGGAAATTTAGTCGATATACTGAGCCTTATTATGTAGGAAAACGTAAGAACAAAAAATATTATCAAGGGAAAGTGGTCGTTTTGCAAGATGAAAGTACCCAGAGTCATGCCGAATTTACGATCATGGCTTTACAGACATCCCCCAATTGCACCCTGATTGGGAGTCAAACTGCGGGCGCTGATGGCAACGTAACTACGATCAAACTTCCGGGCGGAGCCTTGATTTATTTTACTGGAATAGGGGTTTATTATCCAGACATGCGCGAGACTCAGCGCATCGGCATTGTACCTAATGTAGAGAGGAAACCAACACTAGAAGGAATCAGAACCGGCAAGGATGAAGTCTTGGAGACAGCCCTTGAATTAATTAATAATGAGAAAATATAATATTTATGATAACAAGCGTTTGTAAATAAAGGCAAACTTTTCACTTGGTTTTTACTGAGAGAAGGATACCTTTGCCGGACATTTGGCATACGAAATTTTCCCTATCCGAAGTATTTGCATTATTTTTCCTCATAGGCAACGCCATAGGGGTGATTTTGCGATATAGAGCCGAAGTCGCATCCGAGTATGTGACTTTTCAGAAGCAGGATTCGTCATAATGCTGCTTTTGATACGAGAAAACAATTTTACGTATTTCAAACGTTTCAGAAGTAAACAATAATCAAAATCCTTTTACAAACAATCGTCATGAAAAATTTCATCAAATTATTACCGGTCCTTTTGGCTGGATTAATGATATTCTCAGCTTGTGAAGAAGTAGTTCCTCCAGTTCCAGTTTTACCTACAATCGTTTTAGTTGAAGAAGCAGGTTTCGCTGTTGATGGTGACTCTGTAGTTACTGAAACTGAATTTGTAGTCAAAGTTACTGCTACTCAAGGAGACGATCTTTTGAGTCGTCTTTCTGTTAGCGAAAACGGAACTGATATCACTGAGCTTACTCGTCTTACATTTGACGGCGACGTAGCTGGTTCAAACCCAACTCCTCTACCAACTGAAGCACAAACTGGTTTTACTTGGACTGTAGGAATCGTTTCTGGCAAAAATGACCAAGAGACAAACGCTTACACCATTTCTGTTACTGACGCCACTGGCAACGTAGCTCAGGTATCTTTTGATATCACTACTGAAGTAGGACTTGAGACCGCTACTGGTTACTTGCTCCTCAACCAAGCTGGTCCTTCTGGTACTGGTGGTCTTGACTTAGACGAAGGTATCGGAACTGGTTCTGCTGACCTTACGGCTGAAATCGCTGATGAAGGCATTGACTTAGGTGCTCCTAGCAACGCTACCAATTGGAAGCAGCAAATCATTGGTGTAAATGGTACTACGCTTCGCATCCCTGATGCAGGTTTAGAGTATGATTTACTTAACAACCGCACTCAGCTAGAAGCTGCTTATGATGCTGGGGTTGACGTAACTACTACTGAAAAAGTAGTAATTGGAGACGTTTTCCTAGTCAAAAACGGAGAGAAGTACTTCGTCATTAAAACTGTAGACATTACAGTTACTGCTGATGACAATGATGACTTTTACGAGTTCGAAGTCAAAAAATAATCTCTTTTCATAAGGCTTTAGCCTTTAGGAAATAAAAAAGGTCGATTCGTCTTGGGCGAATCGGCCTTGTTTTTGTTATTGTAGGCCTCATATGGGAATCGAAGCTATCATTGTATTGGTGGTCATCGTCTTAGCGGTGATCCTTTTTGTTTCTGAACTACTCTCTGTGGACCTCGTCGCGATGTTGATCGTGATCGCATTAGTCTTGACGGGAGTGGTCAGCCCTGCAGAAGGGATTGCCGGATTTAGCAACAATGCGACCCTGACGGTAGCTTTTATGTTTGTGATGAGTGCCGCTCTGCTCAAGACCGGCGCTTTTCAGTATTTAGGTTTACGCCTTGCGAACGTCTTTCGCTATAACTTTCGTCTGGGCCTCGTCCTGATGATGATCCTGGTAGCGGTATTTTCTGCCTTTATCAATAACACCCCGATAGTAGCTGTATTTATCCCCGTAGTAGTCCAAATAGGACATGCATCTGGGCAGTCTCCCGCCAAAATGCTCATGCCTTTATCTTTTGCCTCCATCTTTGGGGGGATGTGTTCGCTGATTGGTACTTCGACCAACGTTTTGGTCAGTGGGATCGCAGTAGAAAACGGACTCGAACCTTTTGGTATGTTTGAGATGACACCCTTGGGGCTGATTTTTGTAGTGATAGGGATCATTTACATGGCGACCATTGGCTCAGCCTTACTGCCTAAGAGAGATGAACCAGCCGATTTGAAGCAAAAATTCAATATGGGCGAATTTTTGACGGAGATCGAAATCCTCCCCAATGCGAAGTCAGTAGGTAAACCGATCATGGCTTCTCCCTTAGTCAGGGAACTCGATATGGAGATCATTCAGATCCGTCGAGGGGAAAACAACTTCACCTTACCTCCGGGCGATATGACGCTCAAAGCACATGATATCCTCAAGGTGCGCTGTAGTGTAGACAAACTACGTTTGCTCAAAGACAGAATAGAGATTCAAGAAGAGTCAAACGTTCGCATAGGCGATCATAATCTACAAGGCCGCAACTCTGTTATGGTTGAGTTTGTGATCACGGCAAACTCTCCCTACGAAGGCAAAACGCTCAAAGAGGTGGATTTTCGTCGTCAATATCGAGCCGCGCCGCTTGCGATACGGCACCGTGAGGAAGTGATGAATGAAAACCTTTTGGAAGTGCCTCTCAAATCAGGTGATGTGATTTTGGCAGAAGTCAAAAGACACTATGTCAAAGCCCTCAAAGAGCGCGAAACTCAACAAGGCAGCCCCTTTATCGTGCTCTCTACCCAATACAATCTCCACATTCATCGTCGTAAGCTATTGCTTTCGACTATCATCATCGCAGGGGTAGTCATCTCGGCTAGTACTGGCGCCTTACCGATCGTCATGTCGGCCCTGATTGGAGTAGTCAGCTTGGTGCTGACACGCGTCCTCAGTATGAAGGAAGTATATGCTGCCATTAACTGGAACATTGTCTTTCTCCTCGCGGGAGCTCTGAGTCTGGGGGTCGCGATGCAAAATAGCGGTCTTTCTATCATCATTGCAGATCTTCTCTCGGGTACACTAGGCCAATGGGGACCGATGGCTGTCGTTTCGGGCCTCTACCTATCGACCATGCTACTGACTGAAGTAATGTCCAACAATGCGACTGCCGCCCTCTTAGCACCCATTGCGATTGCCATAGCACGATCTATGGAACTCAGTCCAACGCCCTTTTTGATGGCCGTCGCCTTTGCCGCTACCGTGAGTTTACTTACGCCAGTGGGCTACCAAACCAATACAATGATCTATAGTGCTGGTGAGTATCGTTTCTTTGACTTTTTCAGAGTGGGAGCTTTGCTGAGTCTCGTATTTTGGATACTCGCTACGCTGCTGATTCCCTATTTCTTTCCTTTTTAAGTCCGTTTTTTGCCGCTGCGCGGAACGCTACCTTTTGAGGACGTATGCAATACGTCTTTCATATGTTTTGTGGCTTGACATTTCTATCTATCTGCTTCGCAGAACGCTTGGGTCTAACTAAGCGTTCTGCGAAGCAGGAAATAATAAGCTTTGTCAAATCTTACTCGTAGATCTATTGCCGTACAAAACTCTGAGAAAACACCTTTCCATCGGAATTGAGATAAAGCCAGTAAATACCAGTGGGTATGCTCCTTACGTCTATCAAGATTTCATTGGCATTGAGCAGCATTTTGGGATTGATTTTTCTTCCAAGAGCATCGATGATAGTGCATTCAAATCTATGGTTGCCACTTTCAGGCAGGACTACTGTTAATTGATCTTGAACTGGGTTCGGAAAAATGTCTAACTGCTCTTTTGACAATACCTCCACTCCGACAGAGGCGGCACAAAGCAAACTATCTTGGATAGATACATCGCTGATTTCTAAAGGAGGGACGAACTCCAGAAGCCCCGGATTGCCTAAATTAAGCGGATAAATAGAATCAACGACACTGAGGTCGGCGATATTGAAAGACACACTAGAGAGACTACAGGCATTTTCGCCTTCTGCGGAGGTCGTAAGCAAATATACTTTCTCACCAGAGTTTCCAGTGAGGAACATTTTGCCGTCAGGAAGGAAAAACGCATCTCCAATACCGAATGTCGGACTAGTAGGATTATAGCCTCTCTCCCAGATCTTGTTGCCCATGGGGTCCAACCTCATCGCAAAGCCCTCTGATCCTTGATCATCAAAAACTCTCCCAAACATCATAAAATCACCATTCGGAAATGGCTTAATCGCAGATGCACTTTCCGTATAACCGAAATCTTGACCATACTCTTTGGACCATAATACATTGCCGAGTAGATCTATCTTGGCTAACCAAATGTTGACAAAAATCCCTACTGTATCGAGGATCGTTCCGCCTAAAATGATCGATTGGTCAGCAGGATTATACGCACTGTTAAAGCTGCTTACACTTCGCTCATCAAAGCGGAATCGTTTGAACCAGACAAGATTACTATCATCGACTGCACAGACAAAGAGTTCTGAAGTCCCTTGTTCAAATACACTACCAGAGAAATAATACTGCTCATTTTCATCCGCCACGACATTATTGGCGAGCAAACCCATATTAGTTCCCACAGTGAAGGTTCGTTGATTCAAAATATTGCCGTCTTTATTGGCATGAATCACTTTGGTAGGCCGATTGGTTACCCCTTCTCGGATAAAGATCATCAGGCTACTATCAGCCTGCTCAAATATGTCGAGCACTCGATCATCAAAGGTTTCGTCATACATCATGTGCCAAAGCACATTACCTGCTGTATCCAGTTTGAGTACACTGCCTCCATTCTGCAAGGAGAAATCTTGTCGCATTGCTCCTCCTACCAGTACATTGCCGTCTGACAAGGGCGTAATACAGGAAAAATCATCTCTTCTTAGGGTTTTGTAACGCTTGCTCCAAAGGGGTCTAAAAGTTGAATCTGTTTTGACGACCATTGCCATGGCCGAATCTCCCGGTGTAAAGGAATAAGCAAAAGCCGAAAACATCCAGTTCCCATCGTCAAACCGCACTCCATCAGAAAGGGCGAATTTTATCTCGTTGGATAGTACTTTTTCAAAGACTGACTGGGCCAAAGAAACCGATATGGTCAAACTTAAGCATAGAGTAAGCAGAAGGTTTTTCATTGGATCAAGGGTTAAGTAAAAACTGGGGTACTGTAATCTGAGTTTACTACGAATCGAGAACGCTAAGCTAGCGAAGCGTCTAGAAGACGGTTTTCGTTCAGGTCATTACATCTTGGATGGCTTTAAAAGCATAGAATGCTCGGGTCCTCCTTAAAAAAAAACGCCCTCATCATTAAAAAAAGATGAGGGCGTATCGCTCTTGCAGATTTTGATGCTAGAGCCGTAGTTTCTTATTACAATTGACGCATGATTTAGCGGGGCATAATGCTAATGGGCACATCTATTTTGTCCCATTTGATATGTACCATCGCACCTTCAACTTCGTATTCATTGATATCAATGGTCAATTGCTCTAGACTAGTCGGTAGCTTTTGTGCTTCCACTTCTACTTGCATGACATCTAGATCATGATCGACTTCGGGTACTCCCCAACGCCCAAGATCGCTATTGAGACCAATGATCCAAGTAGTTTCTCCAGGTACAGCATAAAGTACATATCGCCCTTTCGCAAGTGGTTCTCCAGCAAAAAGTACATCTTCGCTGATTTCGATTTCGGTGGCTTCATTTGCTCCGATACGCCAAAAATCGCCATAAGGCTGTAAAGCATCGCTGTCCTCAGCTCCAAATATCACTCGTCCCTTTTTGTAAGGCTGGCAATAGTCAACCGTAATCTTGAGGTTGTCATTGCTAAATTCAGCCAATGCTTTAGGGCTATGCGAACGCGTTGTCAACATGATATAGGCAAAAAAGCCCAAGATGAGCACCACTGCGCCCCCTAAACCTATTAGTATTTTTTTTCCAGTAGACATATTTACTTTGTTGTTAGTCAGCAAAATAGAACATTAGATCATAAAAATCTACCACCCCATCCCTTGTTTGAGAGAGTTGATGTGAGCGAGATGGTGTTTACCATGCCAAGCATAGAGACACAGATTGTGATCAAGACGTATAAATTTATCCTGCTCAGGGTGAAAATAAGTACGCTGCCATTCTTCCGCCGTCATATTGCGGAGCATCATGGCCCAGCGAGTATGCAGAGAAGCCAAAAGGCCTAATGAAACTTGGACCGGAGCGGTCTTCGCATCGGGGAGTTCCGCCCAGCGGTCCTCATCATATCCCTTGATCGTAGGTTTATCCTCGGTCAGAGTCAACTTAAAGCGGATATAAGAGTTCATATGGCTATCGACCAAATGATGGATCACTTGACGCAAGCTCCAACCACCGGGACGATAAGGCATATCCAATTGCATCTCATTGAGTGAGCTAACGGCATCGATCAACAAACCAGGCAAAATCTCAATTTCCTGAATCCATTGTTGCATATGCGCCACCGTTATCGTCTCTGGTATTTGGTATTTGCCGATGGGATATCTGAGAGCTTCTAATTGGGATGGTTCCATAAAGGTGATTTTCTTATTTTGTATTCAAATATAGCTAAGGGGCTGGATTGTTTTACCCTTAACCATATTTACATGTTGCGAACTAATGGTCTTTTTTCTTTTCTGGCTCTCTTATTTTTCTTGAGCAGTACTCAGCTTTCGGCTCAAGACTCCACCGAGCGCATACGCCCGTATTATATCTATAGCCAATGGGCCTTTGGCAAGGGCAATCAGCTTGATGCTAGATTTCCCGATTATAGCGTGAACCTTGGTGTAGGTTGGAAAATGAAAAATGCTCCTTTTAGACTAGGAATAGGTTTCACCACTGTCCGTGCCATCAGTCATGTCGTCGGAAACCATCGAAAATTGAACGGTATTGGTTTGCAAGGCGGCTATATGGGCAAACGCCTCGCTTTACAAGCTGAAGTGGGACGGATGCTAAAGTACGAAGAAGGCTTTTCTGATGTCTCTGGCTATTCCTTCCAGCAAGACGGTTCCAAAGGCACTTATTTTCGACTGAGCCCGATTATTCGCATCAAACCCTTTTTAGCCATACACTTTAGTTGGTATGAGACCACCTCAGTCGAAGGTTTATTACAAACTTATCAGCAGCAGCCCCCCTATACTGAAGTCGGGCGAGATACGCGATTTTTGCGCTCCTTTCAAGCAGGACTCAGTTTTTGGTTGTAGACTTATTCGATGCGTTTCAAATTCCAATAGACATAGTAGCTGGCCGCCTGATTGTCCAGTATCCCCTGACCATCGGCCTGCCATTCTTGTCGCTCTGGAAGATTGTAATGTATCTGAAATTTCACGTTGAGATCTTGCAAGCCATCTATAATCGCTAAGCCCGGCAAAGCAAACAGCAATTGCCCTTGATCGGCTTGTTGATAGCTGCCACTTCGTGGAACGCTATCCAAGCCAGTAATCAAATATTGACCGTTCTCCGACAAGGAGATCTGAAAATCCAACTTATCCAGTCGTGTGAATGCAGAATCCAGCAAGGCAATCTCACCAGATGCCTCCACCTGCCAATTACCATTGAGATTGGCTAGAGTAAGATCAGGAAGCACTTGAGGTTCACAAGCAAGGATAAAGACTAAGGGGAGTAAATAGAGGATCTTCTTCATAATACTATAATTGAATGATCCAGCCCAACAATAAATTTAAGCCTTTATCGAAAAACCGCAAGGAATAAATAATTGCCATAAACCTTATCAGGCACCCTGAATCTTTGCATCCGTTAGGCAAATGATTGTGTTAGAGATGACAAAGCGTTCTGCGAAGCAGAGATCAAAATACTTGGACTGAAAAGACGCGGACAAGGATTAGACATTCTGTTTATATCCCTGCCCGCGTTAGTGCGTTCTGCGAAGCAAGAATCAGGATTTGTAAAAAAAACAAACTACTCAATCCGATAAATAAAAAAGATCAAGCTTGAATTAGGTGGGATACTGCCAGCCCTTTTGTCCTTATAGGCTAGCTTAGGAGCTATTCTAATCACTCGCACTTCTCCCACTGGAACATTCCAAATACCAAGTGAAAAGCCCGAAATCATCTGTTTTAATTGAGCTTCTAATGACTTGGCGCGCACAAACGAATTATCAAACGCTAGTCCATCCAGCAAATAACCAGCATAATGGCAATTGATAGTGGTTTTTTTAGGGAAAGATTGATCGAATTCTTCTTCTGGATCAATAGTATTAATCCACAGTCCAGGTTTAATCAATGACCACTTTATCGAATCGATCTTTGAGGGAAAGCTAAAGTCTCGGTTCGAACTCTCTATTCTGACATTTTGGATGAAGCCTGAATTGCTGTAATTGACAATGATTTCAGCTTTAGTTTTCTCGTCATATTGAATATGCTCCCCGATCGGCGTTTTGCCTCTAAAATCACCTTTGTAATTGTCTTGAGCTATCGCTTGAGAAGTGATGAGCAGGCCAAGTAGCAATACGAAATTTCTTAATGCTGATTTCATTTTAAGTATTGAGTAAAATCAAGTATGTTTTTTCCTCCCCCTCCCGTACAGTTGTCGGGAGGGGGAGGAACATCAGTTTTTCAGAAATGCTCAATTCATATTGCCTTGGCTAAAAGATTATAAAAGTTCCGCATGGCGGTGACAATCCACAAAGTGGTCGTTGACCATCCCACAGGCTTCCATAAAAGCATAGCAAATCGTTGAACCGACAAATTTGAAACCGCGCTTTTTGAGATCTTTGCTCATAGCATCTGACTCTTTGCTGGTCGCACGATAGTCATCCATGCCTTTGAGCTGATTTTGGATGATTTTACCATCAGTAAATTGCCATAGATAGTCGCTAAAACTGCCCATTGAAGCTTGGATTTCGAGATATACGCGGGCATTAGAGCGTACCGAATTGATCTTGAGTCGATTGCGGACGATGCGCGTATCTTGCCGCAAAGCCTCTAGTTGATCGTCGCTATAATTGATCAAAACCTCCGGCTCGAAATTGGCAAATACCTCACGGTATCCTTCTCTTTTTTTGAGGATGGTGATCCAGCTGAGTCCTGCCTGCGCGCCTTCGAGATTGATCATTTCAAATAGTTTTTGATCATCCCGTACGGGAACGCCCCATTCTTCATCATGGTATTTGATATATATTGGGTCCGAAAGGCACCATGAGCAACGCGTCAATTCTTCCATAATGCAAAATACAAACTTGTAGGTTCGGCTTGCAAATCGAACCTGCAGTTGTGATATTCCTGTGATAACTGCGTTTTAAACCAAACGTATATAAAAACAGTTAAATGATTCACGAGAACCATAAAATAAGGAGAATCAAACATGGATGATACAAATAGAGCCGGCTTAGAAGTCGCTACTTTGGGTGCTGGTTGTTTTTGGTGTATTGAGGCAGTATTTCAAGACCTCAAAGGAGTCAAAGAAGTGATTTCGGGTTACTCTGGCGGTCATGTCGTCAATCCTACTTACGAGCAAATTGGTACCAAGACTACGGGTCATGCAGAGGTAGCTAGAATTTGGTACGATCCTGCAGTGATTAGTTTCGAAAAACTATTGGAAATATTTTGGCAAACTCATGATCCAACCACTGCCAATCGCCAAGGCAATGATGTCGGGCCTCAATATCGATCAGCTGTCTTTTATCATAATGAAGATCAGTTTGAAAAAGCAACGCACTTCAAAAAAGAGCTAGATAATAGCGGCGCTTTTGACGCTCCAATCGTCACGGAGATCACCGAACTGACCAATTTTTATAAAGCCGAGAACTATCACCAAAATTTCTACAGCAACAACGAGAGCTACCCATACTGTATGTTTGTGGTACGCCCTAAGGTAGATAAGGTGAAAAAAGTATTTGGGCATCTGCTGAAATAAGTCAAATCGAAGACTGTCAAATGGAGAAAGTGTAAAAGCGCTTGCTCCATTTTTTAATTGCCGCTGCGCGGAACGTGCCATTTCGAACTCCGAGCACAGCAAGGAGGAGAAATCTCCGATTTGGCCCATAGGAGCGACGCAAAATCTTGCGTCGCCACAGATTGGGAATGTTGAGATAGATGCAATCTTGCGTCGCCACAGTTTGGGAATGTTGAGATAGATGCAACCTTGCGTCGCCACAGATTGGGAATATTGAGATAGATGCAATCTTGCGTCGCCACAGATTGGGAATGTTGAGATAGATGCAACCTTAGGTCGCCACAGATTGATCCATTGGAAACACAAAAAGAGAGGTCCCGCCAAAAGACGGGACCGCATTGCAATAAAACTTAGAAATTAAAAGCGCAGATTATAACTTATTCGCATTTGCTATAACCGCAATCCTTACATGTCAGACAACCTTCTTGGTAAACCAAGGCAGGTGCTCCACATTCGGTACAAGTGTTTTCGACTGCTTCAGTACCATCAGGAATGAAGGACTTCAGCGCGCGAACCACACCATTTTTCCATGTATTGAGAGATTCTACGTCGAGATGTAGTTTTTGAATCATATTTACTACGTATGGCAACGGCATACCATGACGTAAGACACCAGAGATCAACTTAGCATAGTTCCAGTACTCTTTAGTAAAGGTGCGAGAGAGACCTTCGATGGTCACTTTGTAGCCTTCTTTGTCCACATACTGGAAGTCATAACGCCCACGGCCAGTATCGTCTTTCTCTTTGATCACCCAACCCTTATCTACATGCTGGAGCACAGAAAACGAATCCTTGGCCAAACCAGTGAATATTTCATAAGGACGACCATCGATCATACCTACTACAGCAATCCAAGCTTCATCTTTGTTCCAAAAACGAATCACTTTGGCTTCGAGTTTATCAAGGCGCTTAGGGGCAAAAGTGTCAGTAAAGGCTTTTTCGTCGTCTTTTTTGCCTTTGTCGTCTTTGGCAACGAGGACACCAGAACGTGAGCCATCACGATAAACTGTAATTCCTTTACAGCCAGATTCCCACCCGGTTTCATAGATCTTAGCGACCATTTCTTCGGTGGTCTCATTGGGAATGTTGACGGTAACAGAGATAGAATGATCAACCCACTTCTGGATAGCGCCCTGCATTTTGACCTTGTTCACCCAATCCACATCGTTGGCAGTAGCGCCAGCGTAAGGAGATTTGTTGATGATTAGGTCGAGCTCTTCCTGCGGCATTTTTTCTACCGCATCTTTATTATAGCCATTGGCTTCGAGCCAGGTGATGAACTTGTGGTGAAATACGTTGAACTCTTCCCAATTATCGCCTACTTCGTCCACAAAATCAACTTTGACGTGCTGATCATTAGGATTGACTTTGCGACGGCGCTTATATGCTACCATGAAGACAGGCTCGATACCAGAAGAAGTCTGGGTCATGAGGCTAGTCGTTCCCGTAGGGGCAATAGTAAGGAGAGCGATATTACGACGACCATGTTTGACCATGTCCTCATAAAGCGCTGGATCAGCTTCTTTAAGACGACCGATAAATGGGTTTTCGCGTTCGCGAGTAGCGTCAAAAATCGGAAAGGCGCCACGATCACGGGCCATATCAACAGAAGAACGATAAGCAGAAAGGGCTAGCGTCTTGTGGACTTCAACAGAGTGCTCAAGGCCTTCATCTGTACCATAGGTCAACCCAAGAGCGGCGAGCATATCACCTTCGGCAGTGATGCCAACACCTGTACGACGGCCTTGGACACACTTATTGCGGATTTTTTCCCATAATAAACGCTCTGTGCGCTTGATTTCGGCATCTTCTGGGTCAGCGTCGATCTTGGTGAGGATCATATCGATTTTCTCGAGCTCGAGATCAACGATATCATCCATGATGCGCTGAGCCATATATACGTACTGCTTGAACTTTGCAAAGTTGAAAGTCGCCTCAGCAGTAAATGGATTTTCGACAAAGCTATATAGATTGATCGCCAATAGACGACAGCTATCATACGGACACAATGGAATCTCCCCACATGGATTGGTAGAAACCGTACGGAAACCTAAGTCAGCATAGCAGTCTGGAATAGACTCATTGATGACAGTATCCCAAAATAAGATACCTGGCTCAGCAGAAGACCAAGCGTTGTGGATGATTTTTTTCCAGATGGCTTTGGCGTCCACTTCTTTGGTGAACATCGGGTTTTTGTCAACGAGCGGATATTGCTGGTGATAAGGTTTTTCGGCCTGTACTGCGCGCATAAACTCATCGTCGATCTTGACAGATACGTTTGCACCGGTAACCTTAGTACCATCCAACTTGGCATCGATAAAATGCTCCGAATCAGGGTGTTTGATAGAGATCGAAAGCATCAAAGCGCCACGACGACCATCTTGAGCGACTTCACGAGTCGAGTTAGAGTAGCGTTCCATGAAAGGGACCACACCCGTAGACGATAGGGCGGAGTTCATTACAGGACTACTTTTAGGACGGATATAAGAGAGGTCATGCCCTACTCCACCTCGACGCTTCATGAGCTGTACTTGCTCTTCGTCGAGTTTCATCACGCCACCATAAGAGTCAGCCAAGTGGTCATGCCCGATCACAAAGCAGTTGGAGAGTGAGATGATTTGGTGTGTATTGCCGATCCCTGTCATAGGGCCGCCTTGCGGAACGATGTATTTGAAGTCTTTGAGAGCCTCATAGACTTCTTTTTCCCCAAATGAATTAGGGTATTTGCTTTCAATACGAGCGATTTCTTTAGCGATACGCTTATGCATATCGTCTGGCGTACGGTCATAGATATTACCGTACGAGTCCTTCATTGCATATTTGTTGATCCAAACGTTGGCGGCGAGTTCGTCGCCTTTGAAGTACTTTATAGCGTGTGGCAGAATGTCCTGATAGGTGTAGGTTTTGTGCTGCTTGCCGTTAGAAGATTTTTTGGTTTTTACCGAAGATAGCATGACCACGGGGTTTATTATATGGTTTATTCGTTTTTGCGACAGAAAGGTATTCCCGTACCAAAAAGGCACAGGTAGGTAAAGTAGGTTTTGTACTGTTTTGACCTTGAGCGAGGTCTGGATTTAATGGAGCAGGTAGGGAATTAAGCAGAGGAATAGCGCGAGTAAAGAGGTCTTTTCATATAGTCTGTTGGTGGGTATTTGGGGTTAATAATGTGTGTTGAAAAAGGGAATTGCTTAACTCTTGTAGTAGAACGCTTATCAATTAACCGAAATAATATCCGTTTAGTATTCCAAGTTATCCACATTAGTGTGGATAAGTGGATAACTCTGCTCATTATCAGAGCGTTCCGCGAAGCGGTCGGTGAAAATCGGCCAATACATGAAGAAATCTTCATTTTTGAAAAAGAACATTTTATTCTACATCAAAGACTTATCGACATAATTTATGTGGATAACTTGTTGATAAGTGAATTTGGATAGAGCCGGATAACATTATCCGTAGAGTAAATACAGCCTAGGAATAAGCCAGGGAATAGAAAAAACAACATTAATACTCACTTGCATAACAAAACGGCAAAGCTGTAATTCTTCGTCAATAGAAGATGCCATGATTAAATTAAACCAAAAAGCTCCGAAGCGCCATCCTGAGTTTTCCACACCACTGTTGATAACGTACTCGCCCGACTTCACATCTTTCCGTTCATCGGCCACGATTGCTCAAAAGTCTTACATACGTGCATCCCCTTGCTCATCTATCCGGTCTTATAAATGCATACACTCCCCAGCTTTACGTCTATTCTCTTTTAATCCCTTAACCTTTTACGTCATGACCTCCAATGCCAACACCTCCGTTTCTCCAGCCTTGACTTTATTTTTATTAGGCGTTTTTGCCTTAGCCTTTATGGTCAAACTTTGGGGCGAAGCCAGTATCTTTTTTTGAATGCTGGCTGGCCACAGCCCAAACGAAAAGCCCAAGCTTTGATCTGATTTGACTCGATCTAAGCTTGGGCTTTTTTAAAATTTATTGCACTCTCCTAGCGCAGCGATGCCTTCGAAAAGATATGATCCGGAATATCTTGATCAAACTTGATGTCAGTCATGATAAACTCCGTGCCTTTGCCGTCTTTGAGCATGTCTTTATAAAGCATTGTCTTAGGAAACCAACGTCCCTGTACTTTCACCACATTACTGAGTTCGGTGCGCTTGAGCATTTGACCGCTCTTCGCGAACAACTCTTCCTTCAAAGGCACAAACCTCTCGGCATCAATCCACATTTTACGACTATGATAAGCCACATCGTCTACCTTTGCCGTCAGGCTTAGTACATAGCAATTCCGATCACCAATCATCTCTTCTCCAGTCGTCTTGGCATCGTAGATATCTGTTAGTTCACGATCCTCCATCATGTCTTCGTAGGATAAATCTGACCCCATAACCGATTGCCGTAGCATATGACCCGAAAGCTGGATCGTACGGTCAGAGGAAGGCGTATAGATCCAAAGACGATCTTCGAGCTTGAGCATTTTGGTGCCTTCTTCACGAGCGGGTGCGAGGTACTCTGTCAGAGAACGATCTTCTCCCTCCGAATACGATCTCGATTTGATCGTACGACTGCCTCGACGACCTTGGATCACCATCTCGGACTCTACGATCCGGTTCTTAGAACTCATGTTAAGGTCCACTTTGCGGATGATCTCATTGGCATCCGGTGCGGGACTCAGCATCATTAGACTGCCCAACAGGGCTATTATTAAGCTTTTCATATTCTTTTTTTAGTAGGGAGTACTGAGTATTAAGTAGATAGTATTGCGTAGTAAGTACCTAGACTATTGCCGCGTCTCTCTACCTCCTACTGCATACTCAATACTGATAATTACACTTCCAATTCTTTAAATAACTGCGCTGTATTGCGCTTGAATATCCCAATGCCCGAAAGGGCCGTACCCAGTACCATCGAAAATAAGCCTGGTATAAAACCGAGATAGAAAGCACTCGGCTGGATATTGGCTCGATAAACCGATGGTAACATCATACCGCCCCCAGCATTTTTGGTGAGTTCGCTAAAGTCAATACCGACTTCTTGGAGATAGTATGCTAGACCTAATCCTATCGCCGTTCCCAATACAGAACCGATCAGACCAATCAAGATCGATTCATATATCTGCGTCTTATAGATATGTCCTTTAGACTCACCTAAAGCCAATCGGATACCAAATTCTTTGTAGCGACGAAGCCCGCCGAGTAAACCAGTATTCCACAAGACAATCGACATCGCAAAAACAAAGATGCCGACAAAGATGCCGCTCATGATCCCAGCAAAGTCAAGGATGGTCGCCAAATCATTTTGCTGACGTAGGGCTAGCATGGTCGGTGCAAATTCGTCGGGGTCTGATTCGTACTTATTATTGAACTCAGCGGCAAAATCGGTCGCTTTTTTGTCGTTATACTTGCCTCCGGGCAGATAACCCAAGAGTTCGCCAGCGGCGTCCTCCATATCCAATACTTGCTTAGCATCAGACAAGTCCACGATGATACCCCCGCGATCCAGCGCTGCCGACCCAAAACTAACCGTACCCACAAGCTTAAAATTCTGAAAGGTCATGCTGCCATTCATGGTTGATCCAAAGAAAGTGATTTCATCATCGAGCTGAAGGTCAATCTTTTGGGCAAAGACATCGCTCACGAGGATTTCTCCCGACTGCGTCGGAACGCGGCCACTTTTGAGCGATTTCGCGATATCCAAGCGTTCGGTCTCACCGGAACTCGCATCAAACAGATCGACGGCTAAGCCACTCACCGGACCTTGTGCCTTAGTATCACCACTTTCGTCTGGCAAATCCATCAAGCCACCAAAGTGAATACGCTCCACCCATTCCATATCAGGATAGTCTGCTTGCAATTGACTTTTGAGTTCGGCAACGCCGAGGATAGCAAGGTCATTGGGCATTTGAGACTCGTTTGCGGCATAAGCACGCGTCATAATCTTGACGTGACCCGTGCTAAACTTGGCGCTCAAATCCACTACATCTCCTAATATGCCCGTTATCCAGGCAGTCAGAACCACAGTTAACATGACTCCACTCGCAATGATGATCACTGGGAGTCGACTCCTTTGGCTATCTCGCAGGATGCCTCTAAATAGAAATGATATCATTGTAGTTTTCCTTTAAGAGCTTCGGTTGGGTTGAGACGAGCGATCTTACGGGCCGGCATATAACTGACAATAGTAGCCGCGATCACGACTATTAAAGTCGTACCGAGAACCAGGCCAAGGCCATAAACCGGATATATCTTGGAGGCCATGGTGATACCCGCGCCTTCGGCTGATGCCGTTGGTATATCAATGCCGTTGCTAGCGAGATAGGCAAAAAGTGGGATGCCATAAAGCGCTCCTACACCAGCAGCCAAGAGAGAAATGGCTCCGCCTTCGATGGTAAACAAACCCACCACTCGGCTACGGGTCATACCAAGGGCGATATAGGTACCGATTTCTTTTTGCCGACGGAAGATCGATAAGACCTGCGTGTCAAAGATGGCTAAGAGCGCAATACCCATCAGCATCATATAAACGATGACCATACTACCTTTTTTAGAGGCGATGATGTCGTCAATGTTTTTCATCAAAACCCCTAAGCTTTTAGATTCAAAATGTTCACTAGCAGGTGCTTGATAATCTTTAGCTAAAGTGATAAGCGTAGCTTCATTTTCGAGGCCGGTCATTCTTTCTAGCTCTGCAAAGTCCATCCAGATTTGGCCTTGGTCCACTGAAGGATTGTCGGTGTCAAAAACATGGACAATAGAGATTTGCTTGGCATCAAAAGTGCCATTTTTATCTCGCCAGCGGATAAGTACTTGGTCGCCTTGCTTTAGTTTGGCGTTTTCGGCCATGCGTTTACCGATGATGGCTGAGCTAAAGGCTCCGTCATTTTTGAGTTCTGCCGTAGGCAATGACAATACCTTTTGATCAACAGGAATGCCCTTGAGCAAAACATTGAGCATACGACCTTGCGGATAAACCGAAGCTTGTATGATCAGTTCGGGTACTGCTTGCGTCATGTCTATCCCTGCGGGAACGCTAGCATGGGCATCGTTGAGTGTAAAAAGATCGTAAGGATCATACTCATTGTGCCAGAGTTGACCTCCGCCCATTTCCCAAGCGATATTTTCATTACGGGCTTGTTGGTTCCAGCCGTCCATCATCCCATTGTAAAAAATGATGATGACAAAGGACATCGAAAGCACGATCACATTGAGCCAGGTCTTCATCCCAGCTCCCAAGAGGTTGCGGAGTGCGAGTTTGAAATTGGTCATAGCACTTATGGATTAGTAGCTTCCGTTTCATGGCTGATCAATTCATCTTTCACGACCTCTCCATCGGCGAGCGAAATTTTACGATCGAGATATTGCATTACTTTTTCGTCATGAGTCGAAAAGATGAAGGTAGTTTGTAGCTCTTGATTGAGCTGCTTCATGGTGCGGAGGATATTGTGAGAATTTGCCGCATCGAGATTCGCTGAAGGTTCATCTGCCAAGACAATCGCCGGACGCTTGACGATCGCTCTCGCGATCGCGACTCTTTGACTCTCGCCTCCCGAAAGCTGAGATGGCCTCGACTTGACTTTATCCGTCAAACCGACCCATTCGAGAGCTTCCATGACCGCTTTTTTGCGCTCAGTTTCATTCATCTTGAGGAGCATGAGCGCAAACTCTACATTCTCATAGACAGTATAAACCGGCAGTAGATTGTACTCCTGAAAAATGAAACCTATATGTTCCTTGCGTAGAGTAGCGGCTTCCTTATGACTGAGGGTCGAGACTGACTTGCCCATCACGATGGCTTCGCCTTCGCTCGGACTATCAAGAGAACCAATGATATTGAGCATGGTGGTTTTGCCGGAGCCACTAGGGCCGACTAAACCCGCAAACTCTCCTTTGCCAAACTCAAGATTGATATCCTTGAGCGCAGTAAAATGACCATCCCCAACTGGGAATTTTTTGGTCAGATGCCGCAATGAAATGATGTTGGATTGTTCCATATGTATGTAAGTGTCCTTTTAGTGATTGTAAACCAGCATCACTTGGAAGCCTCGCCCACTAAAGGTATTGGCGCCTTCGTCTTGCTGAATAATCTGGGTATTATTAGGATTCCAATAGCCGATGACATTAAGGCTTATCAGCTTGAATTGGTGAGAATAGTTGACAAAAGTGAATAGGTTTTGGCCGGCCCAATCGTAATAAAGCACGCCCGTCAAATTATCGTAAAAGCCTAGCGGATATGTCACAGTAGCCGCTGTCAGTGTACTAGGGTTTTCAAAGGCGAAGGCATTCTCATCATAAGCAAAGGTCAATTGCTCAGCCATCACACTCAAGCCATTGCCGAGTCCAAAGGTATAGTCGATACCGACATTGAAAAGCCCTTGATGAGTGAGACTACCGACAAATTTTTGCTTGGATATATAAGAGGCTTCAAACCAAAGTCCTACGCCAACATCCCATTTACCGTCGATACCAATGCGGTTTTCGGGGATTTGCGCCTCGCGCAACGAGTCAAAGGGTAAGTTGAGCGATTGGGCAGTGCGATGATGATAAGTCAAGGCAAGCTCCCCTCGGGGAACGGGATATTGCACCCTTCCGCCAAATTCAGGTTGCTTTTTGACTGTGAGGGTTTGCTCCCAGCCTTTGCGGGCTTCATTGCCATAAAGTCCCCAAAGCCAGATATTGGCATTGTTGACGAAGTAATAGCGGCCCAAAACGCCATAAACCCCATTGGTCAATTGCAATGGATCACGTGGATCAATCTGATCAAACCACATCATCGGACGTAGGATCGAAGCCGAACCAAAGTTGATTTTCTGCAAACCGGCTCTCACTTCCCATTGGGCGGTGGAGTAACGTATCCAAGCGCGATATGGCCGGATACTGCTGCTGTTGAGAAAGCTATCAAAAGGTTGAAACTGACTATTGGCAAAAGCGTTCGCTGAAAGCTCAAAATCGAAGTAAGATGTGTCTTTTCGCCCGATACCATAGCTTAGTTTGGGCAAATAGCGGATACCGCCCAAGGCAGGCAGCTCTGAACCAGGATTGAGGCCCGCCCAAGCTGATACTTGCCCATTATATTTGAGCTTGTTTTGGGCAAACATCGACTCTGGCGTTCCTCCGAGGAGGAAAAACAACGAAAAGGTCAGTATGTAAATGGATTTACGCATCTATACTCTCAGCTACTTCTACATTCATTTTCGATATTCATCATTGGTAATTGATTCATTCTTTCAAGCCTAAACCATAAAACAGAAAATGATTTAACTCCACTGCTAAATCACGAATATTGGGATACATAGAGCGGAGTTTTTCATCAAAATATTGGTTACGCATGGCTTCCATCATATACGAAATGAAACCGGGCTTGATGTCTGAACGAATCCAGCCTTGCTCCTGCGCATGGATATAATCAGCCATTACTTCTTGCATGATATTCGCTGCAGCCGTTTCATAAACTGCTTTGATCTCCGGATCTGCCACAAAGTAGATGTCCTTGGCAAACTCCTCACTAACCGTATTGCTCCCTTCAAACTTGAGCCGTACGATTTCCTCCATTTTTGCTTTGAAGGAGATGTCCCTTGCCATCAGTTCACGATAGTCGACCATAGATTCATCAATTATCAGGATTATGACCGCTTTGATCAGTTCATTTTTGTTGGGGTAGTAGCGATAAAAGGTCATTTTACTCACTCCCGCCTCACGACAGATTTCCTCTACAGACACTCGTTTGGTGCCATGCTTCCAAAATAGGTTCCGGCCAGTCTCTAATACTTGGGCCTGTTTAGGGCTCATGCGCTCTTGGGATTACTTCAGGTGATATTATTACGACCTAAGTATACGGTTTTGTTTATCTTTTACAAATATCGTACAGTTGACTTATATCAGTCTTGTTAGGGCCGCTGCGCGGAACGCGCAATTGTGGCGGTGCAAAATCGTTATGATTGGGTTTATTGTGGCGGTGCAAAATCTTATTATTTGTGGCGGCGCAAAATCTTGCGCCGCTACGGATTGTGTCAATCGGGGTCTTGCTAGGTATAGCAACAATATATTCCCTAATATGCAATCTCCTATGCCATCCATTATGCTCTACAAAACTCTCTTCGCAACATTTATTATCCTGTTTGTTTGCTCCTTGAGCTACGCCCAGACCTCCCATACCCTCAAAGTATCGGTCAATGTTGACAAAACAATGAAGGAAGCGTTCGTCGAGGACGGTCGCCTCTACCTCTTTATCAGCGAAGCAAAAAGTGGTGAACCGAGACGGCAGACTTGGCCGCGTGGCAACAATCATATTTTTGCCCAAAACCTACAAGCTTGGGATACCGATCAGATGATTTATTTTGACAGCGAGAGCGAGCTAGATAGCAATGGTAGCCTTTCATTAGCGGATTTTCCGGATGGCGACTATCGGGTGCAGGTACTTTGGGATCAAAATACGACTGCTTCAAGCATCAATGCGCCCGGCAACCTTTATAGTGAGGTAGTAGAATTGAAGCTCCGAGACGATCAAAAAATCACTCTCTCCCTCAATCAAAGCATTGCGCCGAGAAAACAGATAACGCATCCTCTTTTACGAGAGCATAGCGTCAAAAGCGATAGCCTCTCAGCTTGGTGGGGCAAGGAGATGCAGCTGGAGTTTTCGGTCCTTTTGCCACGTTCGTTTGAAAGCAACCCTAACAAAAAGTATCCCATCATCTATGAAGTAGGAGGCTATGGAAGTCGGCATTATCGGGCTAGCCGTCTCGTACAACGCGACTCCGTTTTTATGGCTTGGTGGAATACCGATGCACCGGAAGTGATCATAGCGTTCCTCGATGGAAAGGGCCCCTACGGCGACTCCTATCAGCTGGACTCCGACAATAGTGGTCCTTACGGCTTCGTCCTAACGCAGGAGATGGCCCCTTGGATCGAAAAAGAATATCGTGCCATCGGTACTACGGAAACCCGCTTTGTAGAAGGTTGCTCGACGGGTGGATGGGTGTCATTGGCATTGCAACTTTACTATCCTGATTTTTTTGGCGGGACTTATTCATATAGTCCTGATCCTGTGGATTTTCACCATATGCAGCTCGTCAATCTCTATAAAGATGAGAATGCGTTTGTCAACCGCTACGGCAACGAACGCCCCTCTAATCGTACTACGACTGGAGATCCGATCTTCTCCATCAAGAAGGAGATTTACTACGAAAACGTACAAGGTGTAACGGGTACTTACACAACCTCCGGTGAACAATGGGGTGCTTGGAATGCCCTTTATAGCCCAAAGGGTGAGGATGGATTGCCTGCACAAGTTTTTGATCCGCAGACGGGTGAGATAGATAGTGCGGTGGTAGCTTATTGGCAGCGCTATGACTTGCTGCATCATACCCAAAGCAATTGGGAAACACTTGGCCCGAAGCTCGAAGGAAAGCTCTGGATTTGGATGGGTGATATGGATAATTACTATCTTAACAACGCCCTCCATCCCTATGCTGACTTCCTTAGCGGAACGACTAATCCTGCTTCTGATGCGAAGATTACTTTTACGCCGATGCAGGGTCATTGTCGATTGTTTAGTCGCAAGGAAGTGATCGAGATGGTCGGAGAGAGGCTTAAATAGTTTGGATTGCCATTTACTTAAAATTGAGAGCCGCTTGCTTAAAATAGATAGTGAGTATGGTTGAAATCTGATATATTTCTAGACGCACTGCGTTTTTAAAACGCAGTGCGTCTTAGAACTGGTCAAAAATATCAAGCGACTCATCTCATGAAAACCATCCCCAGCTCTCGCCTATTCACTATCTTTTTTTTCAGCTTGGTCGGACTCTTGGCTTGCCATTCGACTCTTCGTTCCGCTGCAGCGGAACAACAAGACCTTAGTCCTAATCAGCGATGGATGGATGCTGTAAATGGAGGTAGTTGGGAGGATGTATATACAGAGCAAGCGATACATATAAATGCGGATGGCTCCGTAATCAATGGTCGAGAAGAGATCATAGAATTGATCAAGCAGCAGGACTGGCATATTAACTCGATTGCCACGACTCAAACAGCAACAACTCACCGAGATAGCAGTTTTCAGTATGGGCTTGGCCGGTTTTATACTCAAGGGGGCCAAATGTATCAACATCTATTGATCTGGAACCTTGAAGGAGAGATTCCTATGCGGGAATTGGAGATGATTGTCAAAGCTGATGAATTTGACCAGACAATCTTAGATCAGATAAACCAACGGCGCACCGAATGGATCGAACTCTGTAACCAACACAATGCGAAGCATTTGGTCGAAGAGCTTTATAGCGAGGATGCTATTTACTACAATCATAAGCCCATCATCAGAGGACGTGAAGCGATCACAGCAGATTATCAATATATGAATCGCCCCCAATACAACTTATTACTCACTCCCATCATCATCTCAGCCGTCAATGAGCAACTGGTCTATGAGATAGGACAATGTAGTGGGAGCTATGGAGGGAAATACATCCTCGTTTGGGAAAAAGAAACTGATGGCAAATGGTATATCTCGATGGATGCCAATCTTTAGCAATAGATAGTATTAAGACTGTTAAATTAGCCTTACAATCTGTCTACATACTTACTACTTAATGTTCAGTATTATATCTTCATATCCTATGAAAACATCCCCTCTCGTTTCTACCCAATGGCTACATGAGCACCTTGCCGATACAAACCTTATCGTATTAGACGCGACTATCAAAAAAGTAGGCGCCAATAGCGGGGAAGCAGCAGCGGATATCCGGATTCCCGGAACGCGTTTTTTTGACCTCAAGGGTGCATTTTCCGACAAAAGCAGTAGCCTACCCAACACAATCCCTGCCGTCCAAGCGTTCAGCGAAGCTTGCCAAGAACTCGGCATCAATCGCGATAGCGTAGTGGTGATTTATGACAAATTGGGAGTCTATTCGAGTCCACGAGCATGGTGGTTACTCAGTGTAATGGGACATCCAAATGTTAGGGTATTGGACGGAGGTTTGCCAGCTTGGATCGAAAGTGGATATGCGACTGAGCCAAGCAAATCAGAAAGCTACACAAAAGGAGATTTTGTGGGCCAAATGCAAACTGAGTCGATAAAGACAGCATCTGACATACTCGAAAATCTACAAACTGCTAAAGCAAAAGTATTGGATGCGCGTTCACTAGGACGATTTCATGGCACTGCCCCCGAGCCTCGCCCCGAACTCATCGGTGGACATATTCCGGGTTCTCAGAGTTTGGCGTTCACCGAGGTGCTGAGGGAAGGGAAGTTTTTGCCGAAAGAGGAATTAGCAGCGGTATTTGCCAAGCTAGAGCTAGGTGATGAGCCGCTGGTTTTTAGTTGTGGCTCTGGTATTACGGCTTGTATCATACTGCTAGCCGCAGAACTCGTCCTCGAAAACGACAAAGCGGTCTATGATGGGTCTTGGTCAGAATGGGGATTGCCGGAAAAGGGATTGCCAATTGATCAATAATCACAAATCAACGATTGGCACAATCAGTAGCGACGCAAGATTTTGCGTCGCTTGATAAAGGCCAAATCTGAGATTTCTCCTCCTCCCTTCGATCAGAGTTCGAAAAAGCGCGTTCCGCGCAGCGGTCACCCCATCACAAGATCCAATGGCACGGGTGTAAAGCACAAAATAAAGATCGCAATCGCTAGCCAGCCCAAAATCTGACGCGGCAAATTGACACGGTGTTCGATATAAGCCTCTGGATGATCGAGTCCTACCAAACGCGTAACCATACCTGAATACAACAACCAGATAAAATTCATCTGGAGGTCAGGATATTGCCATTTGACCAAGCCTTGAATCAGCAAGATACTCGCCATCAAAGCGATGGGTTGCCAGAGGGATTCCGTCCCGAGGACTTTGCGGCAGACATACAGCAAAAACATCACATACACGCCTAAGATGAGCCACTCCACCCAGTCGGTCATCGCGAGATCAACCAAACCTGTCCCGCCCATGAGCATGAGGGCCATCACCGCTATCCGAGCAATGATACCAGCCGTCCGCCGACCAAACATCCCATAGACAATATGTCCACCATCAAGTTGCCCGATGGGCAAGAGATTAAGGGCCGTAAAAAAGAGGGTGATATAGCCCACAAACAAAAAGGGATAATGGATTAAATCGAAGTGATTGGGCACTTGATCGGGGTCCTCAGGCAGTACGTTTTTGAGCCATTCAAACAAAATACTGGTGCCAACATGATAATAAGCCATGGTCAAAACCGCCTCTTCGCCACTGGTTTCGGCCTCAACCAATGCCGCAGTTGATTGTTCATCAATGATTTGCATCATTTCAGCTTCAGTCGGCACTTTGCCATAGTCGCTAATGTAGGACGGATTAAGTGGGAAGAGATATGCCTCCTTATCGGGCAAATGCGTAAAGCCATACACCAGCAAAAAGATCGAGATCACGAAACCAGCCAAAGGGCCAGCGATTCCGATATCAAAAAACTTACGCGTCGAACTCGGCACTTGTTTGAGGCGAATCACCGCTCCCATAGAGCCAATATTGAACATCCCGGGTATGTAAAATGGGATGTAAAAAGGCAAACTCGTCCGTACTTTGTGGTAAATCGCCGTCAGATAATGCCCGAACTCATGGAAGGTCAAAAAGGTCAAAAACGACAGCGAATACGCCAATCCTGCTGGCCAATCAGCAAAGGTCAAGGCATCTTCTCCACCCCAAAACCAAGCTCGATTGGTTGCCAACTCTGCCCCAACCATGATAGTCGAAACCAAGCTGAGTAAAAACAAAAGTATATGAGTAAAGTAAGGGGGACGTTTTCTCCGCATTTCTTGCTACACTTAAGGCACCAAGTTAGTGAATAAGGGCTAAATTGTAGGCCAATAAGCACCTACTCATGTCTGATTTTCTCCCCATCCCTTATGGCCGCCAACAAATCACTGATGAAGACATCGCTGCTGTGGCCGAAGTATTGCGCTCTGACTATCTAACCACAGGGCCCAAAATTGCTCAATTTGAAGAAGCTTTTGCCGCTTATATCGGTTGTGACTATGCCATCGCCGTCGCCAATGGTACCGCAGCTCTGCACCTTTGTGCGATGGCTTTGGACGTTCGGCAAGGCCAAAAAGTGCTGGTCCCCACGAATACTTTCGTCGCCTCCGCCAACTGTATTCGCTATTGTGGGGGCACCGTGGAGCTGGTCGATATTGATCCGGAGAGCTTGCTATTGGATATCGATGCTGTAAAACAAAAATTAACTGATGCTCCTAAAGGAACTTATGCTGGTATCGTGGCCGTCGATTTTGCGGGCCGACCAGTAGATATGCAAGCCTTACGTCAAGTCGCAGATGAGCATGATTGTTGGATTTTAGAGGATGCATGTCATGCTCCGGGCGCTTATTATGAAGCCCTTGGCGAACGCTTATACACAGGGGCTGGTAGTCAAGCGGATTTGGCGATCTTTTCTTTTCATCCGGTTAAACATATCGCTGCTGGTGAAGGCGGCATGATCACCACCGCCAATGAGCAACTTTATAAACGTTTGCAGATGCTCAGAACGCACGGTATCACCCGCGACAGATCCTTACTGGAAGAGGATCATGGAGGTTGGTACTATGAGATGCAAGAGTTGGGCTATAATTATCGTTTGAGTGATATACACTGTGCTTTGGGGCTTTCGCAATTGCCACGAGCAGCCGTCAACCTGGCCCGTCGTCGCGAACTCGCAGCTCGTTATGATCGGTTGTTGGCTGATCTGCCTGTGCAGCGACCGCAAATCGTTGAAGGCCATGCATGGCATCTTTATGTAATCCAGACTGAGCGCCGTAAGGAATTGTTTGATTTTCTACGAGCACGCAAGATCTATCCTCAGATACATTATATCCCAGTCCATTATCAACCGTCGTATCGCGATTTAGGCTGGCAAAAAGGAGACTTCCCTCATGCCGAAGCTTACTATGATCGCTGCCTTACTTTACCGCTCTATCAAGATTTGACTGATGAAATGCAAGATTATGTGGTTGAGGTTTTGGGGGAGTTTTTTGGTGAATGAAGCGTGAAGCGACGCAAAATTTTACCACTAGACTTGTTCTGTCGTGGAGCCGCAAGATTTTGCGGCTTTACGGGCTTGCCGCTGTGCGGAACGCGCCCTTTCGAACTCCGACTTGATCAAGTAGGATTTATAATTTTTTCCCAGGCTTAAGACTTCTCCCTTCGGAGAACGATTTCCTCTTTCAACTTGCTCAAATCTGAGACTTCTCCCTTCGGTTCGAAGACAGGCTCCCTACGGGAGAATCGATTAGAATTTGTTAAATCTCAATCCCCCGATAAAGTGCCTCCAAGGAAATACCGATCTCCAATGATCTCAATTCGATTTCGGGATTGGATGGGTCATAAGTGCGCATTTGCCAGACATTGTCTTCAATGCGGCTAAATACCTCGACTAGTTTTTTGTGCTGATTGACGAGAACGTACTCTTGAAAACTGGGCATTTGACGATAGTAGGCAAACTTCTCCCCTCGGTCGTAATGCTCCGTAGACTCTGATAGCACTTCCACGATCAGAGTAGGGTTGGTCACGACATCATCCCTGCCTTCTGCCGTTTCAAAATCACCACAGATGACACTACAATCGGGATAGAAATAGACATTTTGGTCTGGGAGGCCGACGCGTAAATCGCTGTTATAAGTATTACAGTTCCCCCCTTCTAGTTCGCTTTCAAGCAAATATCCAATTCTAAATCCCAAGCGACTATGAGACGGCTTGCCGCCAGACATAGCGAGGATTTGGCCATTGCGGTATTCACTTTTATACTCTGCTGCTGCTTCGAGGGCAAAGTATTCTTCCTCCGTATAAGACTTTTTTTCGTATTCGGTCGGTTCCTTGATCATGTTTCAATAGGTTGCTAGCTACACCAATATACAAAACTCACTTTGGATAGCCCAACAGATAAGGGATCGTAAAAGGGCCGTTTTTGAGCTTGCCAATCTCCCATTCAAAATGTTCAGCGTTCCGCAAGGCGGCGCTCATCTCATGCATCTCATCCTCAGTGTAGGTACGTAATACAGAAACGATTCCATCCCAAAATATAAATGGTAACATCAAGGGAATCAAATAGGTAAATATCAATCTACCAATCTTAAACGGACGAATAAAAGGTGTCACCAACAACACATTGATCGGAGAAAAGCAAAACTGAATAAAGTGCTTCCAATCACGCTCCTGAGCTTCAAATATCGCAATAGGCGCATTGCTATCGACGGCGTTTTGGAGGATTTGCTGCGCATCCGCAGGCTTGAAATGATGAAAGGACAAAAACTGAGTCCGCAGTCCTTTAAGCTCAGACGGCACATCCAAAGCGCTAACGGGTTCTGAAACCGAATCCATCATCTCTGGATGATGCGCCTTCATCTTGGCAAAAGCATCAAGATTGGGAAAGTAGTCGGTCTGCGTCACCTTCAAGTCAGGCACAACCGCTTGAAGATCGGGCGCTAGACGCTTCCAACCACCACCGCCTCCACTCGCGAGATCAATGATCGTCGTCCCTCCGCTTTTTTCGAGGCCTTTTTTGAGCAAGTCAACTGCTGGTCGATAAATATGAAATTGATTGGAGACAAACTCCAAAAAGTCTGTACCATAGTCCCGCAAAAAACGGGGAAACCATGCCTGATCCTCGAGTTCGAATAGGTGCAGTCGCTTCATATCATTGCTTTGAAGCAAGCTAGGGAATTTTGGCTAAATTGCAGCCCCATGCGCAAGCGAATCCAGCGATATTTTGACCGCCGTAAAATCATCAAATCCGTAGGTAGTTTTGATGAAACGGGATTGCTCTATGCCGTCGAACAAGGTAAAAGAGAGGCATTGGCGACTTTGTTGGAAGGAGGAATTTCACCCGATGCCAGAGATCAAGACGGTCGCCCAGCGATTTATTTGGCCGTTCTGCGCAAGCAGCCCCTCTCCCTCCAACAATTGCTCAAGCACTCTGTCGAACTCAACGTCATCGATGCCAAAGGCAAGAGTCCTTTGCTGCTTTCGATCTTACAGGAGGACAAGCACAGTTTTCATGAGCTATTGGAGGCTGGCGCAGATCCCAATATGACCGACAAGGAAGGCAATACTCCACTGATTATTGCTGCGCAGAACGCTACCGCTATCTATGTGCGAGAGCTTTTGGAGGCTGGGGCTGAGCCCAACGCTTCTAATCATGAAGGCAAAACGGCTTTGATCGTCGCAGCCGATCACCAGCGCACAGCTTGTATCAAAGCACTATTGGATGCCGGAGCCAATCCCAATCTAAGAGACTCAGAAGGACATTCTGCCTTAGATCACGAAGACCTTCCTCCCCGCGCCAACGAATTGTTGCGCGAAGCGAGCAAAGAACAAAACAAAAGCCAACTCCCTCCCCTCAATGACAAAATCGCCTCCCTCTTTGGCGGCTTGCTAGAAGGAAGTCTCAAGACGCTCAACGAATCCGACAATCTAGTAGAGTTGGAACAAAAGGGCATCGAACTGATTACGCGCCTGACTTCCGACGAACAACTAGCCACTTGGCTCGGCAAACTAGAGGAAAGTAACATCCAAGCAGAGATCAAAGTCTGGCTCGATTTATTGGTGGAAATCCGCGAAATACTGGCCTTACAGCAAAAAGTCCTCGGTACAGATGTCTGGGCCGAAACCGAAGCACCGCGAAATTGGCAAAAACAACTGCTATGGTTGGCCAGGGATTATAGGACTTATCTGGAAGAGAAATCTTAATTTCGCCTTCCCAATACTATTCACATGCGTTATCTACTCCTCTTTTGTCTTGTGCCGCTACTCGCGAACGCTCAAACTCCTGTTTCGACTTTTCCTGACGATTGGATGGGCGATTGGTATGGCACTATGTCCATCTATAATGCAGATGGCAAATCGCAAGAACTCAATATGGAGTTGCACTTAGCAGAGTCAGATTCCGCGGGACGTTGGCAATGGACCTTGGTCTATGAGATAGATACCGTTCGCGATGAGCGTGAATATGAACTCGTCGCCAAGGATGCCGCCAAAGGGCATTATGTCATCGACGAAAAAAACTCTATTCTACTCGATAGCTACCTTTATCGTAATGTGCTGACTAGCCGTTTTTCGGTCAATAATAGCCTTTTGATCGTCAACTATACCTTCCACCCTGATCGCATCGAGTTCCAAATCTTGTTTGGCGGGCTCGAAGATGTTATTACCACAGGTGAAGAAGTAGAAGAAATCGAAAGCATCCTCTCCTACCCCGTCAAAGGCATGCAAAACGCCACCCTTTTCAAACATTAAGCACGACCGCAAAACTCTCCCCCCACTATGAAATATCTATTACTGCTGATCCTTAGCAGTCCATTCCTACTATTGGGACAAAATGCTCCTGGCACTAAACTGCATATCAAAAAAGCTCAAGACGAGATCATACTCGATGGTATTTTGGATGAGGCTGCCTGGCAGAACGCTCAGGTTGCTGGAGACTGGTATCTCAATTTTCCGGTAGATTCGGCCCGTCCGACTTTCAACACTATCGCGAAAGTAACCTTCGATGAAGAATTTTTATACGTCGCCTTTGAATGCGAGGACGATGACACGCCTGACCTGATCAATTCACTGAGACGAGATTTCGATTATCCTCTCAATGATAATGTCGGTTTTGTGCTAGGTCCATACAATGACTATCTCAATGGTTTTTTCTTCACCATTACACCAGCAGGCGTGCAGATGGAAGGCACCGTTTCCGGAGGCGGAACCAGCGATAACTCTTGGAACACCAACTGGGATAACAAATGGTACTCCGAAGTAGTGCGCCGCCCTGATGGCTGGACAGCAGAGATGAAGATTCCTTTCAAGAGTTTTCGCTATCGCTCTGACCTCAAAGAGTGGAATATCGCCTTCGACCGCTTAGACAGGAAGCGAAACTTCAAATCTTCTTGGATCAAGACACCGATTCAATTCAATACGGGCGCTTTTGCGTTTTCGGGCCAGCTAGTTTGGGACGATCCGGTGCCTGACGCAAAGACTAATATCTCACTCATTCCTTATGTCGCAGGCAATGTTTCATCTACGCCCATAGTACCCGGCTCAGAAACAATCTCAGACTTTGGGGTTGGCTTTGATGCCAAGATCGGTTTGAGTCCTTCGGTCAATCTTGACTTAACGGTCAACCCAGATTTTTCGCAAGTAGAGGTCGATCGACAGGTGATCAATTTGACTCGTTTTGAGGTCCAGTTCCCGGAACGTCGCCAATTTTTTCTCGAAAACAGTGATCTCCTCGATCAAATTGGCTTCCCTTCTGCGAGGCCGTTTTTCTCTCGTCGCGTGGGTTTGGTGCGCGATACTACGGGTTTGTTCAAGAAAATTCCGATCCTTTATGGAGCGAGACTGAGTGGCTCACTCAATGAAGACTGGCGCGTCAGTGTACTCAATATGCAGACTCAGGAAGACTTGCAGATTGGCTTACCGGGTCAAAACTATACCGTTGCTACGGTACAGCGCAATTTTGGGGCGCAATCCAATCTTGCTCTCTCATTGGTCAATAAGCAAAGCCTTGGCGTTACCGATGCAGATACTGCTAAGTATTTTCATGAAAGCATCTTTAGAGATATCCAGACTGGCGGCCAAAGCCAACGCATTCGCAATGTATATAATCGAGTGTTGAGCGCAGATCTAGAACTACTCAGCAAAGACAACCAATGGTATCATAGTTCTTATCTGGGAATGTCCTTGGATGATCTAAGCGAGGGACAAAATTTCTCGGGTGCTACATTTTGGCGCTTCAACAATCGTAATTGGGAAGCCTTTGTTGGCAATACCTTCAATCAGCAAAATTTCAATGCGGAGGCTGGTTTCGTACCGAGTCAGAACGTTTATCCTGGCTATTTCAATTATTTCAGCAATCTCGCTTATAAAATCTACCCTAAGTCGGACGCGATTGTCTTTATGGGCCCTACCGTAATGGCCAATCTGACGCATATCCCTGATGGTACGGTTACAGATCGCTCTTATACCTTAGGCTATCAGTTTAACCTTAATAATACCGCCACCTTACAGTTGAATTACAACTATGTCTTTCAGCAATTGACACGCGGCTTCAACCCGACAGGCGATCCACAAAATATAGCGTTCGCCGCAGGCGAAGAATACGACTGGTCGGCCATCTCCGCTAGTTTTAGTAGTAATAGACGTAGTCTTTTCAATTTTGCTCTCAACACTACCTATGGCGGTTTTTATAACGGCAAGAATCTCAATCTCGGCGGGCAACTCAACTTCCGCTATCAGCCATTTGGTAGTATAGGCCTACAATTTGACTACAATGACCTGAAATTAGCTGAGGGCTATGGTGAGACGAAGCTATTTTTGATTGGGCCGAGGATTGATTTGACCTTTACGGACCAACTCTTCCTCACCACCTACGTCCAATACAATAGCCTCCTCAACAATGTCAACCTAAACGCCCGTTTTCAGTGGCGCTTCCAACCAGCTTCAGACTTCTTTATCGTTTATACCGAAAATTATCTACCAGATGGTTTCGCCAGC
>JBGCFA010000072.1:0-5250 GCA_045106675.1 Bacteroidia bacterium | reverse complement strand
TGTCTAGAGAGGGCGCAGCAGTTTTGAGTTGAGCCAAGGCGAAAAGATTGAGTTTAGCGAGCTAAAAGACAGATTTTTCAACGCAGGCTCAGCCCAAAAATGCAAGCCAAATCTGACAGTTATTGTGAACACCTTGCTAAGCCGCCATTTTAACGGGCGGCTTTTCTTTTGCTTGATGCTTGAGCTCGAGGATGCCAAGCTTATCAAAAGCCTTAATAATCACCCAGCTAAGGTCAAGTTCATGCCAGCGAAAACCACCAAAATTAGCTCTTGCGCTATGAGTATGGTGATTGTTGTGATAGGCTTCTCCCATGGTCATAAAGTCAAAAGGAAGGAAGTTCATCGAAGTATCTTCTACTTCAAAGTTGCGGTAACCATATTTATGCGCAAACCAGTTGATGATCACTCCGTGAACGGGGCCCATCATAAAATGGATCGGTAAAAGAATATACATCCACGGCTGGGTAGCATAGACCACATAAAACCACACATATAGTCCCATCCAAACGAGACGACTGATAGGATTGTCGGCGATTCTATCCATAATATCCCAAGTAGGGACATTTTTGGTAAAGCGAGACTCTATGTCCATCGTATTGCGTTTGATAGCACCATAAACATGGCTTGTATCAAACATCATCGAAAACATATTATCTGAATATTTAGGAGAGTGCGGATCTTTTTCAGTATCTGCGTAGGCGTGGTGTAAACGATGTAGTATCCCATAGACCCTAGGGCTGAGATAACTACTCCCTTGAGAAACAAAGGTCATAAACCAAAAAAAGCGTTCCCAGAAGGGAGTAAGCTTGAACATACCGTGCGCCGCATAACGATGCAGATAAAATGTCTGCATGAATATGGACAGGTACCAGTGTACGAGAAAAAATATAAGAATGGTCATAGTTAAGAATTCCGAATTTGTCTTGATGGTAGTGCAAAATTGGGGGATAAAAAATCGATTTGGTGGCTTTTGCAGGAATAGTCAAATCATTTTCACAAATGGTCAAACCATCCGAGGAGTGCGTTTTGTGCCGCTTACTTAATCAGCCCTACCGCTTACTTAAAACAGCTTGCCTCCCATCTGACAAATCGTAGGTTTGTATCAGCACAACGAAAACAGACATGCGCAACCGAAAACTAAATCGTGGCTTGATACCCATAGTCATTTTGGTTTGGGGCTTGATCGGCTACCGATTTTGGTACGAAAAAGAGGCTCCTGGACCAAGCAATTTCACCATTGACAGCCAATTCCTAAAAGCTGAATTAACTAAGAATGAGGCCGATACTTTTGCGCTTTCCTTGCCTTATCGTGATCCATTTTTGGGAGATATAAAAGAGCAGGCAAAGCGTTCTCCGAAGGAGCAAAAGGCGAAACTCTCATCGATAGAGAAAGTAGCTGTCGACTTGCCTCATATCCTCTACCAGGGGAGCATCAAAGCAAAGGAACGCCTAGGCTTAGTTCGTTGGAATGGCGAAAGTCATACGGTGCACGCAAACGAGTCTCTCTACGATGCGAAGGTTAAGTTTATCTCGCCTCAATATATCGACTTGGTCATAGCGGGTAAAGCATATCGCATTGCAAGAGGCAAAAGTATAGGTGCGGGATGAAAAGCTTCAAGCCAAATATCCGCCTCCGAGGGAGTAGTCTGCTCTATAGTCTGATGATTAGCCTTTTGGTCAGTGCTTTGTTGACAGCCTATCTCATGGCCGATTTTAGCCTGCGAGGCTTGGTGATGGAGCAATACGCTCATGGCAGAGCAAATGATAATCTACGATCGGCGATGACAGTCGCGATGAGTACTTTGAAATATCAGGAGGCCCAGGATTTTGACTGGATAAACAAATCAGATAGCATGCATGCAAGCTTCGCCAATTGGGGCGTATTTAAATTGATACATGCAAGCGGCAGCTATCTGAACCATAGGAGTGGTTTGAGTGCTTTGCTTGGCCAGAAGGTAGCAAAAGACAGGGAGGCATTAGTGCTTTCGGATGAAGGCTATCCTTTGGTCTTGCAAGGCTCCACTCAAATAAGAGGCAAAGTAAAAGTGCCAAAGGGATTGATCCAAACGGATAGATATCTGGGGCAGGGATTTAGCGGGAGTATGCCAGATCATAGACTGATTGAAACTAGTCAAAAATTGCATACTGCGAACTTTCCATCGGTACCTAGTGAGATACAATGGCTATTAGATTCGCTCAGTAGGGTAACTCAAGATGGACTGCTTATACTGAATGAAGAAATACACCATGCTTGGACCGAACCAACTTTAAGGATAAAAACCGCTGGAGTACTGAAGCTTAGAGAAGGCAACTATAAAGGTAAAGTCATTTTTTTGGCAACTGAAGCCATAGAGGTTTTTGCGGAAGCGAAATTAGAGGATGTCATTTTGATTGCGCCCAAAATAAAATTACACACAGGTCTGCGGGGGCGATTTCAGGTTTTTGCTAGTGATACGCTGCTTTTGAGCGACGATGTCCAGCTCCATTTTCCAAGTTTACTGGCTTTGTCAGCAAGACCTAATCACCCCGCCTACTTGGGTGTCGGAACCAGATGCCGGATCGAAGGGGCCGTTCTTTACAATCAACCTATCTTCTCTACCACCCCTTCGGATCTCCGGCCTCAGGTTTATATAGCTCAGGAAAGTAAAATCTACGGTACGTTGCATGTTGCAGGCAATCTAGAATTACACGGTGTAGTTGGCGGAATGGTCATCGCCAAAGGATTTGTGCTTCGTACTGCGGTTGGGATTGTTCGGAATCATTTGCTGAACACCCGACTCATAGTGGACCGGCTGGCGCCTGCTTATGCCGGTCCCTTTTTTTTATCTAAAGGCGAAGTAGAGGTCTTGCAAATTTACCCAGATGAAAAAGAGAAAATTACGTTTGCCCGGCAGTAGCCTGATCGAAGTCTTGAGTGGACTATCGCTGATCTCTTTGGTATTGGGCCTTGGGCTGATGCTCTTTCAAAGATTGAATGGACCTTTTGCGGCAAACGAATTAGCAAAAGCCCAGATACTCTGTCGCAATGTATTGTATCAAAGCCCCAGTTTGGAAGAAATCGAAATGGGACTAGTTGAAAGAGAAATGATGCAGTATCAACTGAAAAGGGAAGTGAATTGGTATGACCAGGGACAAAAAATCTGCGAAATACGCGTGGAATGCAGATGGAAAGATCATTTATTGGACCGCCGCGTTCGGCTCAGCCGCATCATAGAAACACCATGAAGTATAAAGGATTTACACTCATAGAGGTGAGTTTGGCGCTGAGTCTCATGGGCATATTATTGCTGATGGGAAGCGAGGTTTGGAACATATTGGGGCAAGTCCATCTTTTGTATAGCGATAATCAGCAGGCGCGATATGAGGAAATCCGCTTAAGACATATTTTAGAGCAAGACTTATTATTGCTAACTGATTGGGAACAGGCTGATCAGCAAATTTTCATCAAAAAGGATCAACAGGATACGATCCTGCAATATCAATTTCAGAGGGATTTTGTGATTCGGTATTCTCAGTTCTCCATAGACACATTCAGATTTTCTCTAAATCTGCAACCTTTTGAACAGGAGATGGTTGTTTGCCTAGAAGATACTCTTTCGCATATTTGGCTAAAGCAGCCAATATGGTCCAAAGCACGGGCGATCCCATAACCCTTCAAAAGCAGAAAGCATGAAATTTGATTTCAACCTATATAGTTCATTGCTCTTGATTGGCTTTGTACAAGGAATCATTTTCAGCTTCTTATTACTACTGAGATATTGGCGACAAAGAAGGTGGTCAGACTTTTTTTTGGGAGCTTTACTATTGATTTGTTGTCTACGGATCAGTCAATATATGCTTGGTTTTGCGGGCTGGTATGATACGCATGACACTTATACCACTTTCATGTTTTATGCCCCTTTTCACAATTTATTTTGGATCGGGCCCTTGGTATATTTTTACTTCCTCAGTGTAACGAATCAGCAATTTGAATTACAGCCAAAAGGCATTTGGCATTTTGTACCAGGCATAATTTATCTAGCCGTATTTGCCCTGATATTCTTGGTTGATGTTGTAGTTAATCACTGGATTACGGGAGATGTATATCCTCATTTCAACAATACTAAGGGATTTTTCAGAGAATATTGGGAGCTAAACATCTCCTTTTGGTATAACAATATCAGTATTCTCCATATTATCCCGTATCTGGTACTTACCCTCAAGGCGTTTCGTAAATATCGAGCCTATTTGCTGAGCAATTTTGCCGACACTGAGGACATATCCTTCAATTGGCTGGCCAATATGTTGTATGCGATATTGATTAGTATGGGGATGATTTTAGCGATCAGTCTTTATTCCAACTTGATATCGGACCTCAGTTTTACCCAATATTGGATCACTCATTTTTTATTGGCCGTGATGGTCTATATCGTGAGTATTGTTGGGTATCGCCAAAGCGAACGCCTCCCCCGGCAATTGGCCTTTGAACCAAAACAATTTGTAGAAATTGAAACCAAAGTAACCGATGCAAAAGAGGAATTGCCAGACTTGGCAAAGTGGAAAGAGAAGCTCAAACATTTGCTCGTCGAAGAAAAAATCTACCTACAACCACAGTTAACCTTGGCCGATTTATCTAGCCAATTGGAGACCAATACTTCAGTCTTGTCCAAGGTGATCAATTTGGGTTTTGAGATGAATTTCAATGATTTGATCAATTATTGGCGAGTGGAAGCGGTAAAAAGCAAAATGGAAGATCCTAAATTTGCCCACCTCACCTTGGTAGGCATAGCCCTCGAATGCGGCTTCAACTCTAAAGCTACTTTTAACCGAGCTTTCCGGAAGTTTACCGAAAAAAGTCCTCGCGAGTATATGCAGCAAATTAGCGCCGTAGTTTAGATTGTGGTCCTTGCTTCGCAGAACGCTTGTACTTCTCCTTTATCCCGTAGTCCTCTCCTGTATCCTGAGGCCCTCGAAGGATCACCACACTTTTCCCCTTGCTTCGCAGAACGCTTTTGCTTTATGGGCATTTCGACGCGCTCAATGTCCCAAGAAAGTTTGCTGTCTTGATGAGACGAGCTTACCTCAAACCGTAGGGAGAGGAAGCAACTTTTGTACTTTCCCCCTTGCTTCGCAGAACGCTTGTACTTCTCCTTTATCCCGTAGCCCTCGAATGTACCCTGAGGCCTTCTCCTGTATCCTGAGGCCCTCGAAGGATCACCACACTTTTCCCCTTGCTTCGCAGAACGCTTTTGCTTTATGGGCATTTCGACG
>JBGCFA010000071.1:0-15261 GCA_045106675.1 Bacteroidia bacterium | reverse complement strand
ATATCGGCTTTGGTAGGATCATCGGTCGTGTTGAAGTATTGCTGAGCGAGTTCAGCCTTGATCGGTTCTTCCCAGCGAGCTGGAATTGGGCCGCCAAAAAAGCTTTGTGAAGCCGGTACATATCTTTTGGGAAAATAAACGGTCTTTTCCTTGGCGATGGGCAATACCTCATCCTGATTTTTGAGGAGTATTAAAGAGCGAAGCTGCGCTTCATATCCAGCTGTCATAAATTCGGGACTGCCTACTATTTCTTTGGTTTTTACCACGTCTAAATAGGGATTTTCGAAGAGACCAACTCTAAAGATATTTCTGAGCAAGCGAACAGCAGATTGTTCCATTCTTTGGCGCATCGCTTCTTCACCTATATCATCCACTCCCATTTGATATGCCTCTAGAATAGGACCTTTATCATTGTTGCCTCCAAATTGATCACAGCCTACCATTAGTATTTTGTAGTGTCGTTCGGCTTCGGTTAAGCTTTCCACTCCCCAAGGAGTGCTGCCAAAAGTCGCCATGCCTCGTTCATCTCTTGTGACGCCCCAGTCAGTGCAGACGACTCCATCATATTGGTATTTTTCTCTCAAAAGTGTGGTAATCATATAATGGCTAAATGCGTTGCCAACATTTTCACCGTCTTGGTTTTGTCCAGTTGAGATAGTGTAGTAAGGCATGACCGCCGCCGCCATCTTGGTGCCCCCATTGAGCTTGAATGCGCCTTCGATAAAGGGTTTGAGATGGGTTGCAAGATTGTTGCCGGGAAAAACGGCAAATTTCCCAAAACCATAGTGGGCATCACGTCCTCCCTCACCCGTACCACCGCCCGGCCAATGTTTGACCATAGCGTTGACACTTTCGTAGCCCCATGCATTCGCGATTTGGCGTTCTCCGGAGGAGGTCTGAAAACCATCGACATAGGCTCTAGCCATATCAGTAGATAGGGCCACACTTGGCCCAAAAGTACCACTAAAGCGATACCAGCGAGGATCAGTCGCCAAGTCCACTTGTGGTGATAAAGCAGTGCTTAATCCCAAGGCTCGGTATTCTTTGGAAGCGATCATCCCAAACTGCTCAACGAGGCTAGGATCAAAACTTGCCGCCAAGCCCAGCGCATTGGGCCAACGAGAGATATCTCCGCCAGCGCCTAAGGTATATTCTTCATCATTACCGGCCTCATGGCGCGGATCGGTGCTATTGTTGGCAGGTATGCCGTAACCCAGTCCTTCGACCAAAGCTTGGGCATTATTATTCCATTGAGCGGCGACTTCGGGACTTTCAACAGATGTAATCAATACATGCCGCAAATTATCATCTGTCAAAAAGGCAATCTGCTGGTCGCTTAGATCAGAGGCTTTAGCGCCACTTTCGTCGTAGGGCTTGCCATTGTAGCTGCCTCCTCGTCCAAATCCACCTCCCGGCAATCTTTGATGAGAGCTGTAGAGCATCAAGCCCGCGATTTGCTCTACTGACATTTTGCTGGCTAAGTCAGCAGCCCTTTGCTCTACTGATAATCTCCAATCTTCATATGGATCAAGCGCAGCATTTTGATTCAAATCTTTGAAGGCGTATCGGTCAACGGTCAGGATACTCACCCCAGATTGAGAAGAATAGCCCAGATCTTGCCCCCCTTCATTGGTTATGTAGTTATAGCCTTCCTTGGCCTGTTCGGTCCATTTAGGACCACAAGCACTGATGCTTAAACTGATCAATAATAAGAATAGCCCGAAGGAAAAGGGCGATTGTTTCGCTAAGGATTGTGTCATTATTTTCTCTTTTGCAGTAGTTTTTTGATTGAGAATCTTTTTAAGAGACTGTTTGGGATCTTGTCGTTTCGAGTTCAAACGCAGCATTTTTGTGGTTCTGGCTAGGAAATTTTTTGAAGCATACTGCGGTATTCTGAGAAAAATTGACGTAGCCAGGTTCCAAAAAGGCCAGTTTGGGCCGAAAGGAAAAATTCAAACAGTCTCTTAGATTTTACCCTTGATTTGACTAGGCTAATCATTAAAAATGAGCCACAAGCTAGAAAAAGAAGTTGAAGCAATTCTGATAGTCGAAGTTTGTTACTAGTTAAGCCCAATCACGAGGTCCCATAATCCTTATCATAGCCAAAGCCTTCATCTATCGGCTCCCAAAGCTCGATTTTATTGCCTTCTGGATCGAGTATCCAACCAAATTTCCCATAAGAAAAAGTCTCGATTTCACCTACTATGGTAACGCCTTCTTCTTTGAGTGTTGCGAGCAGCGCCTCCAAATCGGCTACGCGATAGTTGAACATAAACTCCTTCTTGCTCGGCTCAAAATAATTACTCTTGCGGCTAAAAGGGCTCCAAGCAGTATAAGCAGTTTGCTCAGGAGCATCTGACTTTCGCCACTTAAAGACTCCACCATATTGGTCCGTTTGGATACCAAGGTGATCACTATACCAAGTCTTCATTTGGTCAGGATCATCACATTTGAAAAAAATGCCACCAATGCCGGTTACACGTTTCATATATTTTGTTTTGAATCTCACTTCGCGGAACGATTAATTGCTTGAATGAGAGGTGGTTAAATGTCAGAAAATCTATAGACATAATCAAACACATCTGGCCTAGCATAATGGCCTACGACGTCAAAGTCTAGTTTACTTTGCGCAATCAGGCTAGGATCAATCTCTGCCATCAGTATCCCTTCTTCGTCCCAAAGGGGTCCGGCCAAGCGTTCCCCAAGGGGTGAGAACACCACACTGCCGCCTCGACTCATGATCTCTGGCTGGGGAGCCAACTCTGCTTGATACTCTTCTGGATAGTCGCTTTTACGCACAAACTGATTGCAAGCCACTACAAAGCAGCGCCCTTCCAAGGCAATATGCTGCATACTAGACTGCCAACGATCACGCTGATCGGCAGTAGGAGCGAGGTAAAGTTCTATCTGCTGTTCATAAAGTGCCATGCGCGCCAAAGGCATATAGTTTTCCCAACAAATCAGGCCTCCGAGCTTACCTAAATTGGTGTCTACCACTTGTAAATCATCGCCGCGGCCTTCGCCCCAAATGATGCGCTCTGCTGCCGTCGGTTTGAGCTTGCGATGATGATAGATCAGCTTCCCCGCAGGGTCTAAGATCAAAAATGTACAATACAAAGTCCCACCTGATCGCTCTATCACACCAATAGCGAGGTATAGCTGCTGCTCACGAGCAATCTGAGCAAGCTGATCAAAGTGTGGGTTTCCGATCTGGATTTCGAGGGCATTTTCAAAATAGCGTTGCCAAACATCTCGGCCTTCTGGACTACGACTCCCCACCACCGTCCCAAAGCCTAAACCGCGCGGGTAGCAAGGTAAAAATGCCTCCGGAAATAAGGCTAAACTCGCGCCTTGGACTTTAGCTTCTTGAGTCCATTTTGCCACTTTTTGGATACTAGCGGCTAAGTCAAACAAAACGGGAGTCGCTTGCACGACGGCTATTTGATAGGGAGTATTGGGTAAAGGCATAGGTCAAATTTACAAATTGACCGACGCAATATTATCAGTTATTAGTCAATATCGTTTCAGGAGAATCGGTATCTTGAGAAGAAGAGTTATTTACGGTTGAAACTACCATTGACTTTTTGAGTAATACAGCAATATTTGAGAAATTGCGATCATGAGGATCTACTGCTGCGCTATTTTGTTTTTTTTACCATACTTCGTTTGCGCGCAGATAGAGTTTCGTATCACCGAATATCCCGATAATACGCCTCATGACGCTGTTTTACATCTTACAGGGGATTTTAATAATTGGAATCCTGGCGATCAACGCTATTCTTTTGTGTTGCAGCCTGATAGTAGTTTTGCCCTGATCTTTGTCAATCCTCCAGATAGTTTTGATTACAAGATTACTCGCGGAAACTGGTCTTCGGTTGAAGGTCGTCCCAATGGCCGTCATCGTCGCAATCATACCTATGTAAAGCACAAAACCCCAAGCCAGTTTATCTATATTCAAATCCAATCTTGGGAAGATTTGAAAGGAGGATTGATCAATATCTACACCTTTATTTTATTACTTTCGGCCTTTCAGGGATTATTACTTGTCTTTGCGATCAATGGTATCCAAGATAATAATCAACGCGCCAATCGGATACTTTCTGCTCTGATCCTTATGATCTCTTTGGCGGTGATGGGACGAGTCTCTATTTATGATCGTGAGATTTTTCAGGTGGCACCTTGGTTAAAGCTCTTTCCGGAAATCATTTTCTTTCTCTATGGGCCTACCTTTTATTTGTACATCCGCCGTCTATTGAAACAAGGCCCGCCACCGCTCAAAACGAGATTGCTTTATTATCTTCCCGCAGCGGTCCACCTGATCTCTATCGTACCTACTTTGTTCAAAGGCCGTCAAGAATTGGTAGATTCAGTACTCGCCTTGGAAGTAGACTATACCATTCGCATCTGGGCTAGTTTAGCCTTGGTTTATAATATATGGTTTTGGTATAAAGCCTGGAAAAAACTCAGTGCTTATGAGGAAGATGCGAGTAAAACTCAATCAATCGCTCCTCCGATCAGGTATCTCACTGCAGTCATGATTTTGCAAGCGGTTTGTTTAGGTTGTTGGCTCACGATTGGCTTGGTGTGGATCGGAGAATGGAGCATTGATACTAAACTACCTTTACTTACCAATAGCGTTACAGATGTAGTTTGGGGCTTGTTTTCGACTCTCACTTTTATTTTGGGTTATTTTGCTATGAATCAGCCCGAAATATTCAAGCTACCCAAAACGGTCGAAAAGTATAAGGATTCCTCCCTTACCGAAACCGAAATGAGTCGTTATAAAGGGCGTCTCATCAAGGCGATGGAGCAGGAGGAAATATATATGAACCCTGAACTGACACTAGGCGAACTCTCGGATATCGTCCAGACCAATACGCATACACTCTCGAGGGTAATCAATGAAGGATATGGCAAAAGTTTCTATGACTTTATCAATGAATATCGAGTCAAAGCCTTTGCCAAATTAGCTTTGGATGATAGAAATAGTAAAGAGACCTTTTTGGGTCTTGCCTTGAGAGTTGGTTTCAACTCAAAGACCACCTTCAATCGTGCCTTCAAAAAAGTAACTGGAACCACCCCTCGTGCTTATCTCAAAGAGCAAAAAGAGGCAGTCCCAGCGAAGTCTTAATCTCCAAACATGACCTCAGCACACTCATTAAACATATCTATCCGAGGAGCATAATCATAAGAGCCAGTATTGACTACTTGAATAAACATGAAATCTTTTTCTGGATAGTAAAAGGCCATACTCAAAAAGCCATCAACCGCACCCGTATGTCCATAGGCATAAGTGCCATGATGCTCAAAATGCTCGATGCCATAGCCATTTTTGAGTTGTCCAAACACTTCTGCATCCTGCCAATATTCCGGCAACTCGCTTAGTGCTAACATTTGATTCAGACTCATCTCCTGCAAGAGATTGCCCTTGATCAAACCACTAAAAAAGCGATACAGATCATAATTATCAATCACAATCCCGCCATCTGGGCTGCGGCTTTCATCTTTGTAAAGGAATTCACTTTGGACCACTTTCCCATCGCCATAAAGATCGACGTAGCCGCTGGCCATATCTGCCGGGAGGGGATTCTCTACGCTGTAGAACGCTCGCTCCAATCCCAATGGATCGAAGACTAAGCTTTGATATAGGTCTGCTAGTTTCTCTCCACTTACTCGTTCTGCAATCATACCTAGTATGACGAAGTTGTTATTGGAGTAGCTATAGCTTGTCCCTGCGGGGAACGCTGCTTCTTTACCATAGGCATACTTAAGCAAGTCCTCATAAGTATGCGCATTGTCAAAGACATTGACTTGATCGGCTAAAAACATCAAATTGTAGTAATCTGGGATGCCCGTGCGATGAGCCAAACATTGTTTGACCGTCGCCACATCGGCATTGGCGACTTTGGCTACGATCTCATCCGCTAGATAATCTCTGATGGGATCATCTAGTCCGAGCTTGCCACTTTCAATAAGGCGGTAGATCACGGCTGCAGTAAAGGGCTTCGAAATACTCGCAATCATCTGACGATCACAGGCTCTCATTGCGCGATTTTTGGCTAGATCAGCCATGCCACTCGCTCCGGCCCAAATGCCATCTGCGTCTTTGATAAATACCGTGGTACCCACAATGCCTTGCGCTAGATTGCGATCTACGATCTCTTGATAAACTGCCGCTTTAGGGTGCTGAGCAAAATCGGCATATTCCTGTTTACAGCTTTCTAATATTGCTGGCTCTAAGGCTACTTCCGCTTTGCAGGCAGATAGGAGTAAGATGAGTAGACTGAGATATATAATTGATTTGTTCATTGTTTTTTTGATAAGAATTGAAAATTTTCCCTTCCCTTTTTGGACTGAAGAGAGGATGTCTCCTAATGAATCTGATAAGCCAAGCCTATTTGATAAAAAGAATGTGGAAAGACTGGAATCCCATTGGCAAAGGGCGTCTCTATTCCAAAGCGATATTGGATAAATGGACTAATCACACTTTCTGGAAAAAATTGAGCCGTCAAGCCTAGTTCTGCCATCAGGTGCGGGCGGCCATATTGGGTGATGGCTTGGTATGAGCCTTCGTTCAATTCGTAGATGTTTTCAGGAAAAAAGGAATGCAGATAGCCCAATGAAGGCGCCAATTCCAGCGAGACCTTTTGTCCCAAGGGCATTTGCCAAGCGTAGGAAGCTTTGAAGTAGAAGGCGGATTCTACTTCACGATGATAAAAGTAGCCTCCGCTGATCCACCACTGCGTGGAACGCTTGGCCTTATCCTGAGGAGTAAGTCCATAGCTCAACTCCAATCCGGGGTGGAGTTCCGCGAAGCGAGTAAAGGGAAAGGAAGCAGACTCTTGCTGAAACCCCAGTCTGATGGACTGTGCCTGCAAATTGCTCAGGCCGATAATAAAGAAGAGCCCAAGACTCCAATAAATAGTTTTCATAAGACGAAATAATGATTGGTTTTACTCCACAGACCAATCAAAACTTCCACAAATGCATCTGAAATCACCTTTTTGACTGAAACGGACAGATCATTGACTCAAGCGGACAGCCAAGCCAAAAAGGCTGGAGAGCCAGCCTTACTAACACTGATTTCCTCCCTAAAGTCCTCAAGATAATGGAGACTAATCAGCAGTTTACGAGTGGGCGATTTTTGGTAGCCAGCGATGTATTGTCGCTGGATGATCTGGCCGCGATTGGCTTGAAAAAAAATGCTCTCTATTAACTCTTCCCTAAGCTGTTTGATCGTTTTTTCCACTAACAATTTTCGCCCATCTTTCAAAAATGCAAAGGTCAAGCGTTCTTGCGAAGCAAAAAGCACGATCTCTGACTGTTGAATCAAAACCGTCTTATTGCGTGAAATCATAGAGATGGGTTTTTCTTCCGGACTAGCTAAATGAGCGTTCTTCGCAGGAACTAAAACCGAAACCTCCGGCTGTTTGCGAGTCAAATAAAAGCCCACATAAATCAAGTTGACTAAGACCGTAAAAAGCATCTTCACTGGTAGATCCGTATGCCAATGTGTTGCGCCATAATCTGCTTGAAACAAAACCTTGATGTAAAGAAAATCCAAAATCTCGCCTAGGACTACCGTGATCAAAAGACTCAATCCTAACTGTATAGCCAAACGTTTGGCGAAGCCAGTCTCATACGGAAGTCGCTGATCCAAATAGATGATCAAGTGACGGCACAACTGCCAAAGCAAAAAGGTAACCGAAATGTTGTAAACGGTATTTTGGGAGTAGGAATCATGCTTGACATAATCGGCGATCTCTTCCCAATTCAGCCCAATATGCTGGCTAAACATGGCTATACTCGGTATGGCAATGATCCTTAGCCAAAAATCGGGGTAGTTAAGAGGTTCGCTTTTGGTTCGCATGATTTTGCGTATCTTACTTTTTCGCATCGAAATTAGGACTATGGCTACTAAAACTCACTACCGCACTTGTAATCTCTGCGAGGCTATGTGCGGCCTCGAAATCAAACTAGAAGATGAAAAAATCATCTCCATTCAAGGCGACAAAAACGATCCCTTGTCTCGCGGGCATATCTGCCCCAAAGCGGTAGCCCTACAAGACCTTCACCAAGATCCCGATCGACTCAAAACTCCCATGAAGAGAGTAGGGGACCAATGGGAAAGCATTGGTTGGGAAGAAGCTTTTGCCCTCTTCGGGGAACGCATCAAAGCAGTGCAAAAATCACATGGCCCTAATAGCGTAGCCGTATATCAAGGCAATCCTTCGGTTCACAATCTCGGTACCATGCTCTATTCGAGAGATATGGTGCGCGCACTCAAAACCAAGAACCGATTTTCTGCTACCTCAGTAGACCAACTGCCGCACCATTTGGCTGCATTGGAGATGTATGGGCATATGAATATTTTGCCTGTACCCGATCTTGATCGCACCAATTATTTGCTTGTAATGGGCGGCAATCCCTTGGTTTCGAATGGCAGTATGATGACTGCTCCTGATGTCGCCAAACGTTTGCAGGCGATCCAAGACAGAGGTGGCAAAGTAGTGGTGATCGATCCAATCAAGACGCGTACTGCTAAAAAAGCGAGTGAGCATTACTTTATTCGTCCTGGGACTGATGTCGCTTTACTGCTGGCGATTGCCAATACTCTTTATACGGCTAAGCTATTGAAACCCGGCCGCTTAGCGGACTTTACAGAGGGGATCGACGCCCTTGGCGAACGCTTGGCTCCCTATACAGCCGCTTGGGCAGAAAAAATATGTGGGGTTAGCGAGGTAGATATTCGTAAGATCGCTCAGGATTTAGCCGAGACTGATAAATCGGCCGTTTATGGTCGGATGGGCATCAGTGTAGTCAAATATGGTAGTCTTTCGCTCTGGCTGGTCAATGTGATCAATATCCTCACGGGACAGATAGATAGTGAAGGCGGAATGATGTTTACGAGTCCGGCGGCTGACCTCATCGCCAATAGTCCGGGCGAACGCAAGATTGGTAGGTGGAAAAGCCGCGTTCGGGGACTACCCGAAGTAGGAGGAGAACTGCCTGTTGCAACTTTAGCGGAAGAAATGCTCACGCCCGGCGAAGGCCAAATCAAAGCCTTAGTTACTTCCTGTGGCAACCCCGTATTGTCCACGCCTAATGGTGGGCAACTGAGTAAAGCCTTGGAGGGACTTGATTTCATGGTGTCGGTTGATATTTACCTCAATGAGACGACTCGCCATGCTGATCTGATTTTGCCACCAGCGACAGGATTAGAAAATAGTCATTACGATCTGATCTTTCATGCCTTAGCCATCCATAATACAACTCGCTACTCTGAGCCACTATATCCAATCGCAGAAAACCAACGCTACGATTGGCAAGTCTATCAAGGCATGGTCAAAGCTTTGATAGGTAAGCTGCATTCGCCATTCCCGGCATGGATGCGGGCATTCAAAACGGATACTCCAGAAGCTCGGCTCGATGGACTTTTGCGGATGGGGCCATATAAGTTAAGTCTCAACAAATTGCGTAAGCATCCTCATGGGATGGATTTGGGGCCTTTGAAGTCAGTTTTTCCAGAACGCCTCAAGCGCAAGGATCAACGGATACAGCTCTTTCCAGATATCTATCATGAAGATTTGGCGCGACTGGATCAGGAATATCTACATACAAAAGCACAAATGCCGACCTTCCATTTGATTGGGCGTCGGCATCTGCGAAGCAATAATTCCTGGATGCACAATAGTCAACGGCTAGTGAAAGGAAAGGAGCGATGCACCGTTTTACTACATCCGGATGACGCCCGGAAATTGCACATTGAAAAAGATTCCACGGTAGCCATTCGATCTAGGGTAGGGGAGCTTCAACTCCCAGTAGAAATTACCGAAGATATTATGGCAGGAGTGGTGAGTGTTCCTCATGGATGGGGGCACCATCAAAAAGGTACTCGTTTACAGGTGGCCAGTGCCCATCCCGGAGTCAGTGTCAATGAGCTCACAGATGAAATGAGTATAGATGAGTTAAGTGGGAACGCTATTTTGAATGGTGTCCCAGTAGAAATCGTGCCGGTCAACGAATCAACACCTGTTTCGACACTTTAGCGCCATTGTTCAGGGTGAAAATAAACACATAGTCTCCGTATTTCAAGCCGCGAATGGGGCGCTCTGGATCAAAGTGTTTGACAATTCGGATCAAAATACCCGAACGATCTAAAATTCTGATTTGAGCGACCTCTTCAGCTTTCAAACCGCGGATCCATATAGGTCCGCCTTCTACGCCTGGGTTAGGGTAGATGGAGATTTGTGATGTGCTGTAAGGATGTTTGTTGTGTTCGGACTGCGGGATCTGATAGCATGGACTTTGCTGAATCCATTGGAATGCTTGAGTCAGGAGTGCTTCGCGACCGGCAAAATGTATTGTATGACCCACTCCTTTGATGATCTTAAAATCAAGGCAAGCACCGCCTCGCATAAGTTGATCATGTAAAGGTTGAAAATGTGTAGTAGGGCTGTCGTATTGTCCGTGTAGGATGAATATGCGCATATTGCGCGAACGCTCATAGAGAGGAGCCAATTCACCAGAGGCTAGATCAGAAGCCATGCCCACCAAAAGCAATCCTTCTAATAAGTCGGGATGACTCAGGCCAAACTTTAGAGCTGCTTTAGCTCCCCAAGAATGCCCCATCGCATAGATCTGCTTATCGTCAACATTATAGTTGCGTTTGGTATATTGGACCAATTGCAGCGCCAAATCTAGGTCTTCTTGTTGATCAGTGCGGCCATCACTCCCACCATCTGGGCAGAGCAATATGAATTGATTCAACTCAGCAAAAGCTTGTAGCGTATCGCGCCAACTTTTGGCATCCCACCGATAGCGACCATAGGGATGAAAACTCACCATTAAGGCCATCGGTTTGGCGGAGGTATAAGTAGAAGGGAAGTAGAGCGAATAGTCGCGTGAGGTACCGTCATATGCACGGATTTGCCCATCTAGTGTTCCCCACTTGGCTAATGAAAATACAGGTAAAAAGAATATGAGTAAGGTGTAGAGTATCGCACGCTTCATAAAACGCTGATTCCTTAATGCACTTAAATTGGTAAAAACAGTCTTGGTAGTGCAATAAAGGTACGAGTCTAGGCTGTAGTCGACATTCGTGTAGCGTGTCGAAACTTACACGTGATAGAATATATCAGGACTGAGTAATGTTTTGAGTAAAGAGTGTAGCAAAAGTCTTTTAATTCGTTGTTTTTCAATAGCTTATAGTTCGCAAATTGCAAATTCGAGATATTTAATCCGCTAAATGAATGTGCTCTTTGACTACAAAATGGCTATGTTTTTAGCGCCTAGCGATGAAAAAGGAAGGATTACTTTAAAAACTTACACCCCAAAGCTTCCCGCATGGGATAATAAGCGATATAAATATTACCAGTTTGCAATATTTTGGGCATTAGATTGCTTGGGCGCTTTTTTGCAATAGGTGGATAGTCGCTCTGATGCCCGCTTCTTCGCTCAATTTGTAGCCTTCGTATTCGATCCCAATATGCCCATCGAAGCCTGAGTCTTTGATGATCCCGAGCATACGACGAAAATCAATATCACTTTCTTCTCCTTCTGGGGTGAAACTATGCGTCTTGGCACTTACGCCCTTGGCGAACAGCATCAACTCTTTTACGCCTTGATATTTGTCATAGCGCTTATAAGGAAAGCCATTGATCAGAAAATTGCCAAAATCTGGGAGCGTCCCGCAATTGGATAAGTTCACTGTTTGCATCACATCCGCTAGCCAAGCTCCATCAGATGAATAACCTCCGTGGTTTTCGACGATAATGTTGATACCATCTTGCGCTGCAAATTCGCTCAATTGACTAAGGCTATCTACGACGGCATTTTTGACTATTTGTGGCTGGCCTTTGCCACCAGCATTGACGCGGATCGCATGACAACCGAGTTGTTTGGCGGCTTCTACCCAAGGCTTATGGTTTTCGACTACTTGATGGCGCTCCTTTTCATCGAGTGTCCCCATATTGCCTTCCGCATCAATCATGATCAAGACACTTTTGACGCCATGGTCATCTGCTCTTTGCTTGAGTTGGGCGAGATACTTACGATCACTTGCCTTATCACTAAAAAACTGATTTACATACTCTATGGCACTGAGGCCAAATTCTTCTTTCGCAGCTTTCGCGAAATCCAGCGGATCTCGTTTCCCCGCCCAATAAGAACTGTGCAAGGACCACTGTGCCAATGAGATATTAAAAAACATCCCCTCTCCCTTATCTATGGGTAAAGTCATTGCGGCTTTTTCAGTCAGTAAATTGCTACAGCCACTTAGGCCTGTAAACAAGCCTGCACCAAGGGCTAGTCCCCCGCTTTTCCGGATAAAATTTCGTCTGTTCACCTGCTGACAATTAGTACCACGCTCCCATAATCATACCCATGACCATAAACATCACCATCATATAGCCAACATCGATCAAGTATAGCTGAAGTGGTCTGCGGGCAAACAGATAGTTGATCCCAAAGGTCGTAGCCACAAAAACCATACACAACAAGGCCGAAAATAGCCCTCCCAATAAGGCACTCGAGCCGATCATCATAAATACCTCCACGAAGAAAGAAAGAACGGCAGCGATGATGAGATTGAGTAAAAAGGCCAAGCCAAAAACCAAAGGCATATTAGCCGATTGGATTTCTTCATCACTAAGACCGACCAAAGTTTGCCAACGCTTGCCGAATAGAGGCTTGCCATACCATAAGGCTCCGATCCCAAATCCTGAGACCGCCGCCACTAAGACCTCCCCAATATTAAATCCTGATAACATAGTAATAGTTTATATTTCAAACTGTCGAATTATTAGGAATAATAAAAAAAGAGCGTTCCGTGAAGCGGGGGCTATCCGTCATCTCAGCGAAAGAAGGCGAGCTGGGATCTAGCAAGCTAAGCGTTCCGCGAAGCGGCAGAGTAAAACCTCTCATCAACGACCGCTTGATAATAGTATCTACCGTTAGATAAGGCATCTTTGCCGCAAAAGAAATGCCCCTCTATATTTCAAGAAATGAATTAAACAAAGCCTAACAATACCAGCTCCCAAAAGGATCTTCTTTTGAGTTTCTAGGGGTGAGAGTTTAGTAGCAAAAACCAAAAAATTGGGCCATGAATACTTCATTTGAAACTAGCCAGTCTAAGCCTTCAAAAGAAAAATCCATCATGAAAAACAAATTTATTGGCCTCTTATTTAGTGTCATGATCTTCGGATTAGGACAAAATTTGCAAAGTCAGACCTTGACTTTTAAGCTGGGGTCAGACCTAGGTATGCCGGGAGATACGGTAACGATTCCTGTAACTGTTTTTAACTTCAATGCGGTTAGCGGATATCAAGGGACTTATCGCTGGGATAGTACGCTAGTAGATTTTGTGGATTTTACTAGCCCAACTGCTGGTATCAGCAATATTGTGGGTTTACCCGGTCAAGGGATTATCCCCTTGGATGCAGTAACTTTTACTTGGATAGATTTTAGTGGTGGGACTGTCAATCTACCAGACACCTCCGTACTTATGCAGTTACGATTCGAAATTAAAGCCACTGCTACTCCCGGCATCACAGCAGTGATAATGGATAGCTCGGTTACTGCTGTAGGATATTCTAATGGCACTAGCTTACTAGCACCTATTATCAATCAGGGAACTATAACGATCACTAATTGTACTTCGACCCCTGATCCCAGCTTTTCTATTGTTACAACGATATGTCAATCTGCGCTCAACCCTCAGGCGCTTATTCTGGGGGATATGGGCGGACGTTTTAGTGTCGACAATGGTGCTACGATAGATTCTCTGACGGGAACCTTGGACTTGACGACTACCGTAGCGGGCAGTTCCTATACGATCTCTTATGGCTTTGGGGCGCCTTGTCCAGCCATCGCGACTCAAAATATCCAAGTCTTTGGGCCAGATGATGCCTCATTTACGCTCCTTGATACAGTTTGTGTCAATGATATTGATCCTACAGCTTTACTTACAGGATTGGCTGGAGGAAGCTTTTCGGTAGATAATGGCGCGAGCATTGATCCAGTTTCAGGCATCTTGGACTTGGCCACGACGATGGTAGGTGCTGATTATGTGATCACTTATAGTACCAATGGCCCTTGTCCCAATACAGCCTCTCAATCCTTACACGTTCGCGCCGCAGACGATGCCTCTTTTAGCCTTCCGGATACGATCTGTTTTGTCGGCACTAATCCCATGGCTATTGTAAATGGTTTGACAGGCGGTACCTTTTCGATTGATCAGAGCGCGAGTATTGACCCGCAAACTGGCGAATTATTCTTGACTAGCACTGTTCCGAATAGTACTTATTCAGTGAGTTACCAAACCCAAGGAGATTGCCCAAGTATCAGCAATCAGAGCATTTTTGTTGCTGATATAGGAGATGCTTCCTTTAGCTATCCTGATACAGTATGTGTGAGTGATCCCAATCCTTTGGCGACGATTAGCGGCAGCAGCGGAGGAGTTTTTAGCGTTACCCCCTCGGGGAACGTCAACCCACTTACGGGAGAACTAGACTTGACTGGGCTAAGCAATAATACTGCTTATACCATCACCTACACTTTGAATGATATCTGCCAGACTAGCTCCCAGCGTCAAATCGTAATTGCGGATCTGATCGCGCCGGATAGCGTAGCATTAGCAGACTTATTTGCGGACTGCGATATCACAGTCCCCGTACCGACTACTATGGACAATTGTGCCGGTATGATTATGGGAACCACCCCTGATCCATTGAGCTATACTGCGCAAGGGACTTATGTGATCAATTGGACCTTTGATGATGGCAACGGCAATCAAACTACTGCTTCACAGAACATTAGTGTGCAGGATCTCACACCTCCACTGGTAATCTGCAAGGACTTGACGGTACAACTAGATGGTAATGGACAAGCGATGATCACGCCCGCTCAAATTGACAATGGCAGCAGCGATCTTTGTGGCATCAATACGTTCTGGCTCAGTCAGACTAATTTTAACACTTCAGATATCGGACAAAATCCAGTAACCTTATTTGTAACTGACGTCAATGGTAATATTGATAGTTGTACTGCTATCGTAACCATTACGACCCTAGCTCCTCCAGTGGTGATCTGCCAAAATCTGACCATCTTCTTAGACGCGACTGGCCAAGCTACTATAAGCCCTAGCCAGATAGATGGCGGATCTACCGTTAGTAATGGTACGCCTCAACTGAGTATCAGTCAAGATAGTTTTGACTGCATTGATGTAGGGGTGATTGGAGTAAGCCTCATGGTGGTTGATAG
>JBGCFA010000070.1:0-7957 GCA_045106675.1 Bacteroidia bacterium | reverse complement strand
TTGCGGGTTATGTATTCTTTCTCGGTGGTACGGACGAAGTTCAACGCTTAATTTTTTTTTTTTTTTTCTTGACAGCCTCCATCATCTCTGCCCCTGCCGCATTGGTAGCAGCAAAAATAATGGTTCCAGAGACAGAAGAAGTCAATCAAGATTTAGATATACCAAAAGATAAGATCGGTTCTAATTTGCTAGACGCGATAGCCAACGGCTCCACAGACGGGCTCAAACTTGCCGTCAATGTAGGCGTGATGCTTTTGGTCTTTATTGCCTTAATCCGCATGGTCAATTGGGGCATAGGCGACCAATTTGGAGAATGGACCAACCTTAACGCTTGGGTAGCAGAAAGTACCGATGGGAGATACGCTCAATTTAATCTCCAATATATCTTCGGATTACTCTTTGCCCCAGTTGCCTGGTTGCTCGGGGTACCGAGTGAAGACCTCATGATCGTAGGACAACTACTCGGGGAAAAGACAATCATCAACGAGTTTGTGGCCTATACTTCTATGGGAGAAGCAAAGCAAATTGGACTGTTTGCCAATTATAAATCAGTGATTATTTCGACTTATGCCCTTTGTGGATTTGCCAACTTTGCGTCCATTGGGATTCAGATAGGAGGGATTGGCGCTTTGGCCCCCGGCCAACGAAAAACCTTATCTGAACTAGGGATAAAATCATTGATTGGGGGCACTATTGCCGCTTTTATGACCGCAGTATTGGCAGGACTGATTGTCTAAAAGCCCATACCTTTTTTAGCATTATCTTCTTTCGCGATAAATACTACCGTAAAAAAGATTCCCTTTTCGGTTGCCGAAGGCATGATATATTTGATGGCCTCAATTTGATCTTGAGGAAACACCTCATAGAGTTTATCAGTTACATCTATATTGCCTTTGGCATCAAAAACACTGTTTTCGAAGAAAAAGGAGAGAATTCGTTGTCTATCATCCATAATTTTTTCTTTTATAACCCCTTAGAAGCAGAAAATGTGACAAGCAATATTTAAAAAGTGTATTTTTATCTTCAGACCAGACATAGTTATCTTTTTTCATGCGATTAGAAGACGAGATCAAACAAAAGAGCCCCTTTAAGACAGCAAAAGAAAGGGCGATTGTAAACTTGCTTTTCACCAACAATTGGATGGTTGCTCAACAAAAGCAGACCTTTAAACCCTACGGAATTACCCTCCAACAATTCAATGTACTCAGGATTCTTAGGGGGCAACATCCCGAACCTATTTCAACTTCCGAAATCAGAGATCGCATGCTCGACCGCATGTCTGATGTCTCACGTATAGTAGATCGTTTGGTCAAAAAGAAGTTGGTGGCTCGTAAAACCTGCAAATCTGACAAAAGATTGGTGGATGTAATTATCAGCCAAGATGGTTTAGATCTCTTACTTATAATAGATAAGCAAATCAATCTCCAACATTTTGCACAAGGTATCAGCGAAGAGCAGGCCCAACAGCTCAATGAGCTTCTAGACAAACTCCGTAGTACAACCGAAGAAATCACTGAATAAATGTCTTATTATGTTCACCCGACTGCTATTGTTGACGAAGGCGCAAAAATAGGCAAGGGTACTAAAATCTGGCACTTTTGCCACCTGATGTCTGCTTGTGAAATTGGGGAAGATTGTAGCTTTGGCCAAAATGTATTTGTCGCTAATGGCGTAGAGATCGGCAACGGCGTCAAAGTACAAAACAACGTATCGATCTACGAAGGGGTAGTCTGTGAAGACCAAGTCTTCTTGGGCCCTTCAATGGTCTTTACCAACATCAAGAATCCACGTTCTGGTGTAGTACGCAAAGGCTCTTATGCCATAACCTATTTAGCAAAAGGTGTTAGTGTTGGGGCAAACGCTACGATCATTTGTGGCGTAAGATTAGAAAAATATGCCTTTGTAGGTGCAGGGACCGTCATCACCAAAGATGTCCCAGCCTATGCTCTTATGGTCGGCAACCCAGCAAGGCAACTAGGATGGATGAGTGAATTTGGCCATCGATTGAATTTTGATCAGGACAATGTAGCCGAGTGCCCAGAGAGTAAGCAACAATATCAGCTTACTGAGGGCAAAGTGAAACGCATCCACTAAAAACCTTACATCCCTCCGTAGTTTTTGGGTGAAAATACCTACTTTTCGCTCACCCAAACCAAACATGAGTCAAACCAGCCTCAAGCAAACTTCATATATCTATGCTCAGGAAAGCATGAGAGCCGCCCTAGAGCGCCTCAACTTACTTCCTGTCGGAACTCAGTTATTTGTGCTCGATCAAAACCAAAGATTGATTGGGACCTTATCTGATAGAGATATCCGCAATGGCCTTTTGCGCAATTTCCAACTTGATGATCTCGTTAAAGATTTCATGGATCCAGATTTTGCGTTCGTCACGGACGGTAACCTCAGTGCAGACCAAATGGATGCCTATCGAGCTTCGGGCTTGCAAATATTGCCCTTGCTAGACGAGCGCCATCAAATTATAGACCTGATAGACCTCGTTGAGATTAAGTCTGTCCTCCCTCTAGATGCTCTTATCATGGCAGGTGGGCAAGGCAAACGCCTGAGACCCTACACTCAAGATACTCCTAAGCCTTTACTGCCATTAGGCAATAAAACGATCATTGAGCACCTAATAGCTCTAATGGGTTGCTATGGCATCAAGCAAATTCATCTCTGCACTCGCTACCGAAGTCAGCAGATACAGGATACGATCAGTCAAAACGTAGGAGACGATATTGACCTTCATTTCCATGTGGAAGAAGAAGCTTTAGGCACCATCGGTGGAGCCAGTTTGATTGATAATTGGCAGCAAGAAGACCTCTTGATTCTAAATGCTGATTTATTGACCAATATCAATCTAGCGCATTTTTTCCATGCTTATAAGGAAAGTAATGCCGATATGGCGATTGCCGCTACTCGCTTCGAATTTCAAATACCATTCGCAGTTTTAGATGCGCACTACGGCCAAGTATATGGTATCGATGAAAAACCAAAAATGAGCTATCAAACCAATGCGGGTATTTATTTGCTCAAACGTAAAGAGTTAGCTCAGATTCCTTCCCAGCAGTTTTTCAATGCCACCGAATTAGTCGAAAAGCTGATTAAGCAAAACAAAAAAGTCATTTCCGTACCTTTGGATGGTTATTGGCTGGATATCGGTACGCCGGAGGATTATCACAAGGCCCAAGAGGATATCCGCCACTTGCAGATCAAATAGTGATGAAAGCAGTAATTGCAGTCAGCGGAGCAGGAGGATTTATTGGGAGCCACCTTGTGGAACACCTCCTCGCCTTAGGACATGATGTCAGAGCCATGATTCACTATCGCAGTGACGGCAGCTGGGGCTGGCTAAATACCTATAAAGAAAATCCTAATCCACATTTAGAAGTAGTTGCGGGAGATATCCGTGATCCCTTCTGGGTGGAGCAAAATCTGACTAGTATAGATATTGTGTTTCACCTCGCAGCACTGATTGCCATCCCATTTAGCTATCAAGCTCCCGCCAGTTATGTCGCCACCAACGTACAAGGTAGCATCAATGTCTTGCAAGCTGCTCGCAAACACAATTGCCAGCGAGTCATATTGATGTCCACCTCTGAGGTATATGGCACGGCCCAGACAATCCCCATTACAGAGCGACATCCAGTCGTTGGGCAAAGCCCATATAGTGCCAGCAAAATCGGCATGGAAGCTCAAGGAGAAGCATTTTACCGTAGTTTTGACTTGCCACTAAGCATCGTGCGACCATTTAACAATTATGGACCTCGCCAATCACTCAGAGGCGTACTTCCGAGTATTTTGTTACAACTGCTGCGCAGAACGCCAGAATTGAAGCTAGGAGATTTGAGGCCCAGTAGAGACTTTTTGTATGTCAAAGACTGTGTCAAAGCTCTTTATGCCATATCTCAGTCAGTCAATACAATTGGTAAAACGCTCAATATCGCCACGGGAAAGGAGATCAGCATTGAGCAGTTGGCTCACACCCTTATTGCATTGCTCAATCCTGAGACAAAGATCGTACAAGACCCACAACGTCTCCGTCCGAATCAAAGTGAAGTATTCAGACTTTGTGGCGATCCCACTTTCTTAAAAGAATGCACAGGCTGGCAAGCCGAATATTCGCTTGAAGCAGGTCTCCAAGAAACAATTGATTGGTTCCGCGAAGCGGATAAGCAAAAAGCCTATCCTTCTCAATCTTATCAAGTCTAGTATGATCCCTTTATCTGAACCCTACCTCAATGGTCGTGAGTGGGAATATCTCAAGGAGTGTCTAGATACCAACTGGCTTTCGAGTGCGGGCCCCTTCGTGGAACGCTTCGAAAGAGAGATAATCCGTCAAGTGAGAGTTCCCAATGCAGTGGCTTTAGCCTCCGGCACAGCAGCTTTACATTTGGCTTTGATCGCAGCTGGAATAGGACCTGGAGATTTTGTATTGGTTTCAGACCTAACTTTTGTTGCCCCCGTCAATGCGATTAAATATGTTGGAGCTACCCCTATATTAGTAGACGCTGATCCTAATACTTGGCAAATGGATCACGAATTAGTGGCCAAAAAGCTAGCCGAGGAAACGGAATTACGAGAAGAAGGCTGCTATTGGCCGGAAGGTAAAGGTTATATCAAAGCCATGTTACCCGTTCACATATTAGGAGGTTCATGTGAGATGGAGCGCCTACAACAATTGGCGGGACAATATCAAATGATCTTGATTGAAGATGCATCAGAGGCATTGGGAACGATCCATGATGGCAAGCCTTGTGGGAGTTGGGGAGATATGGGAGTTTTGAGCTTTAATGGCAACAAAATCATCACCAGCGGTGGGGGCGGAATGTTTCTCTGTCAGGCGAGCGAATTTGCCGAAGAGGTCCGTCATCTCAGTACTCAAGCCAGAACGGACGCTTTGCATTATATTCATGACAAAATTGGCTACAATTATCGCATATCTAACCTACACGCAGCCTTAGGATTGGCTCAATTAGAGCAGCTAGATTCTTTCGTTCTGCAACGCAAGAACAATGCAGCCTACTACCAAGCAAGGCTATCTACTATCCCTGACTTACAGTTTCAGACACATGAAGTCTTTTGCCAGCCCAACCAATGGTTATTTAGCATCGTGATTCCAGATAAGGAAGCATTGATGAAACAAATGTTAGCCGCAGAAATTGGCTGTCGTAGTATATGGGCACCAATGCACCAACTGCCTATGTATCAAGCATGTAGTCTTTGGAGTCATGCTCAGCTTGCGGAACACAAAAGTGAAAGTGCTCGAATATTTTCCGGAGGCTTGAGTCTGCCTAGTTCGGCTTCCCTGAGTGAAGAGGAGATTGATCAAGTTTGCACTGTCATTGAAGCGTTCGCCAAGGGCTGAAAAAGCAGTGAATGCCAAGGAATCTAATTGGAAGATATTTTTTCACCTTTTCTTACATCACAAAAAGCCTTCTGGTTTCGGGCTTGTATTTGAGTAAAATTATTACTCATTTTGCTCACGATGATTGAAACATTGATATCGTCCAAAACCCGAATCAAACTGTTGTTGAAATTTTTCCTCAACAACAAAACGACTGGCTACCTCCGTAATCTAGAAGCGGAGTTTGGTGAGTCAACCAATGCGATTAGGATGGAGTTGAACCGCTTAGAGAAAGCCGGTATGCTCACCTCCAATCTTACTGGCAACAAAAAGATCTTTCAGGCTAACGTACAACATCCCCTTTATGACGAAGTGCATAGCATCGTGATGAAATATGTGGGATTGGATCGAATTGTAGACTATGTAGTCAAACGATTAGGCGCCCTCGAAGAAGTCTATTTGACGGGGACTTTTGCCAAGGGATTGGACAGCAACATCATTGATCTGATCATGGTAGGAGAAATAAGGGTCAGCGTATTGGCAGACTTAGTCAAAAAGGCAGAAACCCTGATCCACCGACGGATTAGATATATCATATACACTCAAGAAGAGTTTAAAAAAAATCAAAAGGAGCTTGCTCAGGAACAATTTTTATTGCTCTGGCGGGCAGATCTCGACCCTAACTAACACCTATGATCCCTAGCTTAAAGGAATCGACCTCTCCACAGGATGATGCTCAAGCAGTAGCAGATATTGTAGCTACCACTCAAGAGCCTCACGTTTATATCATAGAGCCTCCGGGCTATTTTTCGCTCAACTTCAAGGAGTTAAAAGAATATCGCGAGCTATTTTACTTTTTCACTTGGCGAGATATCAAGGTAAAGTATAAGCAGACGGTCCTTGGTTTTTTGTGGGCGATTTTGCAGCCGTTTTTTATGATGCTGCTATTTACGGCCATCTTTGGCAATGCCTTGGGCGTGGAATCTGATGGCATCCCCTACCCTATTTTTGCTTATTCGGGCTTATTGCTTTGGAACATATTTGCTTCTGGCCTCAATGCTTCGGCCAATAGTATGGTTACCAATGCCAATCTGATCAAAAAGATATACTTCCCGCGCTTGATCATCCCGATGTCTTCGGTTCTAGTGGCTTTATTTGATTTTTTGATGGCAACGGTCGTTTATATTGGCCTTTTGGTCTTCTACCAATATGAAGTTGATATCGTAAAAATATTGATCTTTTTACCCTTAAGTCTCATACTTGCCACGATCAGCACCTTTGGCTTAGGGAGTATTTTGGCAAGTCTCAATGTAAAATACAGGGACTTCAGATATGTAGTGCCTTACCTAATTCAATTTCTTCTCTTCATCAATCCCGTCATTTACTCGACCTCTATATTTACCGCACCTTGGGCCAAGTATGTAATTGCTATCAACCCTATGGCAGGCGCGATCAATATGTCCCGTTTTGCTTTTGTGGATAAGCCCATAGAGTGGGACTTAGTAGGGATAAGCGTTACCTCAGGCATAATCCTAATGCTATTGGGCGTGTATGTGTTCAGAAAGACGGAAGCTTATTTTGCAGATTTAGCCTAAACATATTTTTGATGAAACCTATACTTCAAATTCAAAACGTCAGCAAGGAATATGTGATCGGCGGCAATAAAGAGAGCTATCTCAGTTTGCGAGACCAAATCGTAAAGAATATAAAAAAGGGCTTCAAAGCCCCTACCGAGACTTTCAAAGCCTTGGACGATATTTCTTTTGATGTAATGCCAGGAGAGACCGTGGGCGTTGTCGGTAAAAATGGGGCAGGAAAATCGACCCTATTAAAAATACTGTCTCGCATCACGCCTCCTACTACAGGTAGGATAGTAGCCCGTGGCCGAGTAGCCAGTCTTTTGGAAGTGGGAACCGGTTTTCACCCAGAACTAAACGGACGCGAAAATGTCTACCTCAACGGTTCGATCCTTGGATTAACGCGCCTTGAAATCGATAAAAAATTCGATGAAATAGTTGACTTCTCCGGTGTCGAGAAATTTTTAGAAACGCCCTTAAAGCGCTACTCAAGTGGTATGCAATTGCGCTTGGCGTTCGCGGTAGCGGCCCACTTAGAACCCGAAATCCTTGTGATTGATGAGGTATTGGCTGTGGGAGACGCTGAATTTCAAAAGAAGTGTTTGGGCAAAATGGATGAGGTAAGCCAAAGTGGTCGTACCGTCCTTTTTGTCAGCCACAATATGGAGGCTGTCAAAAGACTCTGTACCAAAGGAGTACTATTGGTCAAAGGCCAATGCAAGAGTATTGGTCCGATCGAAGACGTCATTGAAGACTATCTCGAACAGTATAGCCCTGATGCAGAGAGTGCCACTGTCAGCATAGAGCGCGACAAGAAATTTAATCTTTGGACTGAAAAGATCACGATCCTCGCTGATGAAAAACCAAGTGCCGAAGTCAAAATGGGAGAATCAATTGCTTTTGACGTACAGTTTGCCAGCGATGCCCCCGTCAAAGATGTTGTGATCGGTTTTGTCGTTAGTTCCCTGAAAGGGGAAAAAATCCTCAACGCCAATAACGTATACCAACCCTATAGCCCCTATACAGAGGAGGTAAG
>JBGCFA010000007.1:0-33440 GCA_045106675.1 Bacteroidia bacterium | reverse complement strand
CACACTTTGGATATTTCACCCTCGGAAGACGAGATAGAAGCTCCCAATACCCAACCAAATACGGAGGCTAGATGCCAAGTAGCCCAGATGATCCGGAGATGCCCCTGTTTGAGATTTTCACTCCCGATGCTCGGAACGAGGCGTCCTTTTTCACGCTTAGTTTTAAAGATCAAGATTTCCCCCAATATGGAATGAACTAAGCCAATGACAAAGCTTAAAATGCCTGCTAGAAGGAAATAGATATTCATCTTAGATAGATTTTAGATGTCCTAACACTCAAATTAATGCAAATGTCCGCGTTCATTATCGTCCTCACTACAATCCATCGATGCGTTCGCCAAGGGCTAAATAAGTGCCTTGCTGGTCCGTAGACTTGATACTGATCGGCAACTTTTGCGAAGGATACACGCTCTACATTTTACATTAATTTTTTCGCCTAAATCTTTGAATTGCCTTCCAGAACTGCTTTTCATGTTGTTCACTCAAAGCAGGATTTGCGCACATCAAGATTGTGTTGTCAGGTCCAATTAAAAAAGCTTGTTCAAGCGGATCATCTGTGAGATGATTTTTTTGATAAAAATGATTCCCTGAATCATAGTAAACACAAAAACGATAAGCTAATTGTTCAATCGCAACATATTTGGCGGCTCCTTTAGAATTGCCTTTGACTACTAAGAGAGTGGGGATATCCCACTTAGTAGCTTTCTGCTCGACAAATTCAGCCCAATTGGGTAAGTAAGAGCTACACATTGAACAGCCTAAATCTATGTAGCCAATGATCTTAATAGGTGCGGATAGAAAATCCTTTAAGGATTGCTTTCCAGAATCAAGTTTTATCAATTGATTTTGATCCAATAGGAGTGTGTCCAATTGCTCTATAGTACCATTTTCCTTTATATCTTTTGCTTTATCAGTTAGTTTAGGAGTTAAAAATGAATACCCATAGATAAGTGCTATGAAAAGACATAGTAAACCAATGCTTATAATATTTTTCATCCTGTATATTTAATCTATTGAATACCGCACGATATCTGGAGTTCTAAACGAAACCGCGTAAATAAATCTCCCACTAGAATCGCTTGCAATATCAATAGCATCTTCTTCTAGTCGATAATATGATTTTGGGGTCCCATCCCAATCAAAAACAAGGATTTCTTTGCAGAGAGATGTATACCACTCTCTCAGACTTTCTTCTTTCGGCATTCCTTTAGCGATTTTTCCAGAGTAGAGGAGATAGAGATTTTGTGCATTACAACTTATGTCGGTTGCTATTTCTGTAGTTTTGGGAGTCGTCAAAAAAGCCATGTATTCGCCTAGATCGTATTGTTCCCACTGAGCTTCAAATCTTTTAGGTCCTTTGCGAGTGATGGCAATTTTCGGGATACCGTCAGCGATTTTAAATATGTAAGAGAGGTCTTGATATCTTGATGAAAAAAATAACGAAGATCTCTGAGGATGAGAAACCAAGTGTCCTTGATGTGCTTGTGGATGCACAAAATCAGAGATGGATTTGTCCCTCTTGGGAGGCAGTTTTTCTGATATTTCCTGTATTTCTCCTTCAAGATTACTAACAAATACTCTACCTCTACTATCTACCAAGGACAATAATACCAAACTTGTGTCATTTAGCCATTGGACTTGCTTGGGAGCATCAATATCAATTTTAATTTCTTTGACAAATGCTTGTTCAGTTTTAGAGGCAAGAATACTATCGAGTTTATATCCAATCCAAGCAGAACGTCTAGCATCTAGTCCCCAAAGCGTTCGATCACTCGCTCTAAAGTCAAAATGGATCAATGAGGTAACCCTGCCTTCTTGTGAACCATCCTTCCCGAAGGGAAAAACTTCTTTGGTATTTAAGTCAACAATATGGGCATGATAGTCTTGAAAAAAACCATCATAAACAAGATATCGATCCCCAATCATATAAATATTTCGGGTTTCGGGATGCATCGATTTTGTAAGGCCTAAAGACTCCGCTTTTAATACCTGTGCATTGCCAAAATCTTCTACAGTATAGCGATCAATTGTGTCGGTGAGATCTGCTTTACTCACTTTTTGAGGACTATAACGGCATCCAATCCCTATTAAGCACAAAAATGTCATTGCCAAAATGATGATTGAATATAGATCCCAATGGGTCTCTCTTTGATTTCGTCTCATTTTTGAATATTAGACTTTTCTTAGCTAGCCTAATTTAGGCTAGCTAAGAAAGTGAATCACATTATTGGTCAGTCAAAATTTCTAACTTTTCCGTTCCCGAAAACTACCTTAGAAAGGTGATGATCATCTGTTCTAACTGTTCCGCCAATTTCAGCAGCACAAGCACCATCTCCTCTACAGTCCATCGCAACAATTTTTCTAAAAAAAGTGGGAGGCAATTCAACCCCGCCTGAACTCGAAACAACCGCATCAACAGGCGTATCCCATACGAAGGTGTATTCTGAGAAAAAATTCTCTTCGTTAGTATTAGGAGAAACAAATGCTACTGCGACTACGCTAAATAGCAGTAATCCAAGAAATAAATTTGATTTTTTCAAAATTCAATTTCAATTAAAAAAGCCCTACTCTATACCGTTTTCAGGCATACCGGTTCAGAAAGTATTTAAAAGATTCCTGAATTATCTTTTAATACTCGATCCCAAGTAAAAAAATCAATTTCTCATTTCATGAGAATCTATTCATGAGATTTATTTCCCCCTTTTTTGATAAATCCCATAAACATTCGGCCTTCTTCTTCATAAAAGAAAGTCTTTCGAAGTTTACAATAACTTATCGGAGCCCCTAGTTCTTTTAGGTCATTCAAATACCGATAAAGAGTTGAGACAGACATATCCAAGCGTCGTGCAAGTGACGCTGGATTTCCGGTAGCTTTTAACTTTACCAAATAATCAAGGCGTTCTAATAATCGAACATTATTGCGTAATGACATGGAGATAGGTATTCTACTTGAAACAATAAAATATAGGCCCCCCATTCACTGACATGAACAAAGACCTATCAAAAAAGCATAAATAATACAAATGATATGCTATGATCGAGTGTTTATCTAACTTACCTATCAACAGTTAGATAATCAGCTCAAACTCCTTAATGGTTGTGAAAACAATAACTCATTTTTCTCAATAAATCACAAATAAAATTCCTAATGCGAATGTTCCCCTCCATTCTCTTCCTCAGTACCTAACCAAATCTGCAATTTATCAATATCTCCATCAAGGGCTAGATAAGCGCCTTGTTGGTCAGTAGATTTGATGTTGATCGGCAGCTTTTGCAGAGCATCCTCTCCAATCACATACACAAAACGATTGGACTCAGTACCTCGGATCGCCTCTCTCGGTATAAATAGCATACTATCTGCCGCAGCTTCAATCTCAGCTTCGACAAAAGTCCCCGGCTTAAAACGAGGGTTTTCAGATTCCAAATGGCCATGTATCCTCAGGCTACGACTCTCAGGATCAACCAATTGTCCTATCAAGTAGACCTCCGCTTCATAGCTTTGCTCACCCGCATCAGCGCCAATCTGAAACTTGATAAGTTGTCCTTCTTTCAACTTCGGTGCGTCTTGTTCATAGACCTGTAGTTCAAGGTGAAGATGATCAATATCAGTCATCTCTAAGAGAGCTGCGTTTCGATCTAAATATTTGCCCGGATTGGCTTGAATATTCCAAACATAACCACTGACTGGAGCGGGGATCACAATACTGGTGCGGAGATTTTCGGGGCTAATTTTATCTGGATTAATGCGCAGCCAAGCTAGTTCCTTTGCGAGAGCTGCTACTTTTACTTTAGCCGATTGGAGAGAGGATTCCGTTTTTTCCTTTTCGCGGCCCGTGCCTGCATTGGCGCTGGCGAGGAGCTGTTGGCGGGTATTTTCCTTTTCAAGGAACGCCAAATCTGCTCGAGCTGATAGATATTGCTCCTGTAAATGTAGATAATCGGGATGCTCCAAAACGGCTATCGTTGCCCCTTTTTTGATGTATTGCCCTTCCAGGGGAACGATGCGTTTGACAAAGCCGCCCATAGGCACACTGACCGTAGATTGACTCTGAGGAGGCGCATGGATAGTCCCCGTACAGCGAATCACGGACGCCCGAGCTACTTTAGCTACCCTATGCATATCGGCATCGGCAATTTTTGCGGGCGTTGGTAGAGTCGCTCCGGTGGGTGCTTCCGTTTTCAATTCTATCATCTGCGATTTCTCGCGTTCTGCCTCGCAGCCGCCAGCGAACCAGCCCAACATCAAAAGAGAGGCACTGAAGGCATAGCCTACGATATTTCCTTTCCTATTTCTATACATCGAGCCAGTAGTTTAGTCGGTTGATAGTTTCGTTCCAGTGAGCGATCGTTTGGAGATAGCGTTTGCGGATCGCTAATTCAGCTTGTATCGCTTGCTGCACCGGAAAATAATCAGTAGCCCCTTGCCGATATTGCAGTAAAGTCGTTTCCCGTAATTGTTGGGCTATGGGGAGGCTTTCATCTCTCAGTATCTCTAATTGATTGCGAATGATTTGGGCTTTGAGCCTCAAATTTTCTATTTCGCGTCTGATTTGTTGACGCTGCCAATCGTTTTCAATTTCGGTTTTATCGCCTTCTAAAGTGGCGATTTGTCGATTGGCCGATTGTGCATTAAAGATCAATGGCACCGACAAGCCCACATTAAAACCATCAAAACCTCGCTGTCCGTCGATGGATTGGCTAAAATATCCGATCTGAAAACCGGGCCCCAATTTGGCTTTTTCCACTTGTGTCATAGCCGAAGCTAAGTCTGATTTAGCCTCAAACTCGGTTAAGAGAGGATGTATCTCCAAAGCTGCAAGACTGGTATCCAAGATGAATGGCAACTCTATCAAAGCTTGGCGCTGCGGCAATGCTTCTTCTTCCCAGCCCAAAGCCTGTTGAAAGGCCAAGCTAGCGGCTTCTTGCTCTATTTGGAGGGCGATTTGTTGCTCTAGGAGATTTTGTAGCGTGAGCGAAAGCTGTAGCAAAGCCACTTGATTATCCGCACCGGCCTCTACTCTGACTTTGACCAGCGATTGAATTTCAAGCAAGCTCTGTACTTGCTCTTTGATCAAAATAGCTTGTGCATTGATCGCTTGCCAGTAGTACCAACTTTCGCGCAGGCGATACCGCAGCTCTCTTTCTAGTGTAGCTTCTTTTAATTGGGCGACTTGGGTCCGGCTCTGCCAAGTCGAGCGTTCGGCCCAGGCCAACCAAGGGCGTCCCAAATCCTGCGTAATGCCCAGATAATTGTCTTGGGCGAGCGTATTCATCTGTCCTCGCTGATATTGCAACTGCAAAGGATCAGGCTGCCAGATCGCTCCTTTAGAGACTTGGGTTTGCTGCGTGCTGAGATTACTGAGTTTTAGTTCCGGATGCTCCGAACGCATGATTTCTTCGGCTTCAGCTAAACTGAGCTCTGGGAGTTGGGCTTTGATACCCACACTTAGTCCTAAGCAGAGAATGAGAATCAGAACCCTTCTATGAGGACAGGAAGCATGTCGCCGATTTTTCATCGAAACTTTAGGTTCCTCCCCCTGCCCCCTCCAAAGGGGGATATCTCCCTTTGGAGGGGGCAGGGGGAGGACTAAAAAAGTATCAAATAATTCGCTGAGCATTTTCTTTGCTTATTTCTATGATTTTTTTGCGTTGCGCTTCTCTATCAAAAAGTATAGTGCCGGCAGCACCAAAAGTGTCAACAGAGTAGCCGTAAGCAATCCCCCAATCACTACCGTAGCGAGGGGACGTTGCACCTCAGCGCCCGCACTATTGGAGATCGCCATCGGCAAAAAACCCAGTGAGGCCACCGCTGCGGTCATCAATACCGGCCGTAAGCGTACACTCGCACCTTCCATGATTCGCTCTCTCAGACTAATCTCCGAATGGTCTCTGAGATAATTGAAATAGGCAATCAGGACGATACCGTTCAGCACAGCTACTCCAAACAAAGCGATAAAACCCACTCCAGCCGAAATACTAAAAGGCATATCCCGTACCCAAAGTCCTAATACTCCACCGATCGCGGCCATCGGGATCGCCGAAAAGATCAGCAAAGCTTGAACAAATGAACCAAAAGTAAAATAGAGCATCACCAAGATCAGAAACAGCACCAGAGGCACCGTGATCAATAAGCGTGCACGCGCAGACTCGAGGTTTTCAAATTCGCCTCCGTAGCGTAAAGCATAGCCTGGGGGCAAATTCAACTCAGCCTCTAGTTTGTTTTGTATATCGGCAACTACACTTTCGAGGTCGCGCTCGCGAACGTTCACCCCAATCGTGATTTGACGTTTGGTATCATCACGGGAAATCTGCATCGGCCCTTCGGCATAGTCAATGTCTGCAAGTTCCCGAATAGGGATTTGGTGTCCATCTTCTAAACGCATTTGGAGCTTACCGATGTCTGAGATGTCTTTTCGGGATTGCGGCTGTAGCCGAACGACTAAATCGAATCGGCGTTCCCCCTCAAATACTACTCCCGCTAGGCCACCGGCAAAGGCAGCTTGGATAGTTTGATTGACATCTTCTACAGAAACTCCGTAACGCGCCATTTGGCTACGGCGATAGCGCACCAAGATTTGCGGAAAGCCTTCTGTTCGATCCACTTTTACGTCAGACGCTCCCGAAACCGTACGAATCAAGCTTGCAGCATCTTCAGCTTGCTCGGCTAATTCGGAAAGTTCATCGCCATATATTTTGACTGCTACATCAGCCTTAGAGCCAGTCAACAATTCATTGAAGCGTAGCTCAATCGGTTGGGTAAATTCAAAACTCGCGCCTTCCTCTTCTAAGGGTTCGAGCGCATCTTGCATCAGACTGAGCAGTTCATTGCGGTCTTGAGTAGTAGTCCAAGCGTCCTTTTCCTTCATGATGATCATCACATCGGCATCCTCCACACTCATCGGATCGGTCGGTATCTCAGACGAGCCAATCTTAGAGACTACTTGCAGGACTTCGGGAAAAGCGTTCAAAAGGATTTTTTCGGCTTTAGTACTCATCACTACTGTATGGCTCAAGGCACTCCCTGCGGGAACGGTCATTTGCATGGCGAGATCACCTTCTTCCAGTTGCGGAATAAACTCCCCACCCATGCGACTAAAAAGCCACATACTTCCGCCAAATACGGCAATCGCCACCATCAAGACTATCCAAGGTCGTCCCAGACTAGCGCCCAATACAGGTCGGTAAGCCTTTTGTAGACGAGCGATAAATTTATCAGCCAAACTGGCCTTATCAGACTGCTTACGAGACAAAAACAAAGCCGAAGCCATCGGCACATAGGTCATAGAAAGGATCAAAGCTCCCAAAATGGCAAAACCCACTGTCTGAGCCATCGGCGCAAACATCTTGCCTTCAATGCCAGAAAGGGCTAAAAGAGGCAGATAAACCATCAAAATAATCAGTTCGCCAAAGGCTGCCGAAGAACGTATCCGGCTAGTAGCCAAAATCACTTCTTCATCCATCTGCTTACGACTGAGTGTCTTACCGCTAAACTGCGATTGTAAACGATGCACTACGCTTTCGACTAAGATCACGGCCCCATCGACGATCAATCCAAAGTCAATCGCTCCCAAACTCATGAGGTTAGCAGAAACGCCAAAAACGTGCATCATCCCAAAGGCAAACAGCAAGGCCAGCGGGATCACAGAGGCCACTACTAGCCCAGCCCGCCAGTTTCCCAGCATGATCACCAAGACAAAAACCACGATCAAACCGCCTTCGATGAGATTGTTGCGGACAGTACCGATGGTCCGCTGGACGAGGGCCGCACGATCCAAAAAGGGGACGATTTTGAGTCCTTCGGGTAAGGCTTTTTCAACCTCCACGATACGCTCTTTGACCGCCGCTATCACGGTATTGGAATTAGCGCCTTTGAGCATCAAGGTAATACCACCGACAGCTTCTCCTTTGCCATTGCGAGTCATGGTGCCAAAGCGAGGCAGATAGCCCTCTCGAACCTCTGCGACATCACGGATTAGAACCGGTAAGTCGTTCCGCGAAGCGATGGGGACCTGCCCTATCTCCGCCGGAGTCTGCAATAGTCCTTCGGCCCGTATGTAGAAAGCTTGCTGGTCTTTTTCGATATAACTACCGCCAGTATTGGCATTATTGGCTTCAAGGGCGTCATAAACTTCGTTTAACGTCAGGTCCAATGCCCGCAAGCGAGAAGGCATGACGCTGACTTCGTATTGTTTTACAAAGCCCCCGAAGCTACTGGTTTCGACGATACCTTCGATACCTGCTAGATATCGCTTGACGATCCAGTCGTGTATGGTTCGCAGTTCCATGGCATCGAATTGGTCTTCGTAGCCGGGCTGAGGTTCTAAAACGTATTGAAATATTTCTCCTAGGCCCGTAGTGATGGGCATCATCTCAGGTTTGCCAAAACCAGCGGGAATTTCGGATTGGACTTTTTGAATTTGCTCATTGACCAATTGACGGGCATCCAGAGTCGGCACATCATCATCGAATACCACTGTGACCACCGAGAGGCCATATTTGGAGACCGAGCGTACCTCGATGACTCCGGGAACATTGGCCATACTGAGTTCTACAGGGAAGGTGACGTATTGCTCCATTTCCTGCGGGGCCAAGGTAGGCGAAACCGTAACAACTTGTATTTGATTGTTGGTGATATCGGGAACAGCATCTATCGGCAATTGCGACAAGGCATATAATCCCCAGCCGATAAGCCCCAATACGAGGAGGCCAATTACAGCTTTTTGTTGTACCGAAAACCTTATGAGCGAGTCTATCATCCTCATCAAAGATACAGCGGTAAAATGCCAGATTGCAGGACAAGGCCTTATTTGGAATTAGAATAAATCTAAAGTTTAGTTGATAGTCCGAAGTATGGAGTCCGTAGTTGTTAGTTGGAAAATTCAAGCGCTAAGGACTGCTGCCTAAACTAGCCTATTTCCCAAAAATTCACTTACTTCTCCCAAAAGGATTTTATGCGCTACTACACCTGCTTTTGTTTGCTCTTCTGGAGCTGTGTTCTGATTTCACAACCCACTTATACAGATGTCTTTGTCAGTGGGCAAGAAGGCTATCATACTTACCGCATCCCCAGTATTGTACAGACTCAAAAGGGCACATTACTAGCGTTCGCTGAAGCGAGAGTCACCCAAAGCGACCATGCGCAAAATGATCTCGTACTCAAACGGAGCTACGATCAAGGTCAAAATTGGGATAGCATTCAAGTCATCATCTCTGCCGGAGAAGCCTCTCTCAATAATCCCCAAGCAGTAGTCTTAGAAAATGGTCGAGTGCTATTGATGTATCAAAAATATCCGCCAGAGGGAGGAGAACATTATGTCAAAACAGGCTATGAAGGTGATGATATTTGCTGGAGCTATCTGACCTACTCTGACAATGATGGGCAAAATTGGTCTCCGCCCGAAGAAATTACTCGTTCCGTGAAACGGCCCACCTACGTCACCTCTGTCGCATCGGGGCCGGGAGTGGGGATTCAACTGCAAAATGGTGCTTACAAAGGGCGGATAATCATGCCTTTCAACCAAGGTCCTTTTGGCCACTGGATGGCATATGCAGCTTATTCAGATGATGCGGGACAGTCATGGGCTTATGGCGAAGTAGCCTTTCCACTCACCGAAGGCTTGGCCAATGAAGTGCAGATGGTCGAACGTAAAGATGGCAGCATAATGCTCAATGCACGCTCTATGGGGACAGCAAAATATCGTAAAATCGCCATCAGCGAAGATGGCGGACAAAATTGGAGTGGCTTAGTCAATGACTCAACTTTGATAGAGTCCCGTTGCCAAGCCTCGATCATACGGCATAGTTTTAGCCCTTCGATCATGGTTTTTGCCAATCCCGCCACGCAAGAAGGTCGTACCAATGGAACAATTCGTTTGAGCTATGATGAGGGCGAAACCTGGCCCATAGCTCGCACTATTTATACAGATTCTTTTGCCTATTCTTGTCTGGTCAGTCTCAATACTGACTCTTTAGGCTTGCTGTTTGAGGCAGATAATTATGGTCGCATCGTCTTCGCCCGATTTAGCCTAGATTGGCTACAAATTGACAAATAATATGAAAGCTACTACTGCCCTACTCCTATTGCTGAGTCTTTTTTCTTTACGCTGCTCGCGAACGTCAGAGCCCAGCGTACCGCCTAATGTCATTGTCATCATCACCGATGATCAAGGTTATGGCGACTTCGGTTTTATGGGTAACACTCTGATTGAAACGCCGAATGTGGATCAACTCGCGAGTGAAAGTGCTTTGATGGAACGCTTCTATGTCAGTCCGGTATGCGCCCCAACGCGAGCTTGTCTGATGACAGGGCGTTATAATTTCCGCACCAGAGTAGTTGATACTTGGGTAGGACGGGCCCAAATGGACCCCAACGAAGTAACCCTAGCCGAAATGCTCAGCCAAGGAGCTTATGCAACGGGATTATTTGGCAAATGGCACCTTGGGGACATGTATCCCATGCGACCACAGGATCAAGGTTTTGCAGAAGTATTGATGCATAGAGGAGGAGGCATTGCACAGCCCTCCGAACCAATCGAAAACCATCGTCGCTATACTGACGCCATCCTTTGGCACAATGGAGAACAGATTCAAAGCGAGGGCTACTGCACAGATGTATATTTTGACTATGCCGAGGAGTTTATTCGTTCCTCAGCGAGGGATAAGAAACCCTTTTTCACCTATATCGCAACCAATGCTCCACATGGTCCATTCCATGATGTACCCGAGGGCTTGCGTCAAAAGTATATGGCCAAAGACCTCATCCCTTTGGTACAGGACGAAGTCAAAGACACTGTCCAAGCTCAAGATAGGCTAGCCCGCATCTTTGCCATGATCGAAAACGTGGATCAAAATATCGGTGAGTTGCGGACAATGCTCAAAGAATTGCAGATCGAGGACAATACACTCATCCTCTTTATGGTGGACAATGGCCCCAATAGTATGCGCTATGTCGGTCCATTGCGAGGTATGAAAACAGGGATACATGAAGGAGGTATCCGTTCGCCCTTATTGGCGCATTGGCCCAATCATATACAGCCAGGTCATCGCAACGATCGGATCAGTGCCCATATCGATTTGCTACCGACCATCCTTGATGCTACGGGCCAAAGCGTTCCCGCAGGACATAAACTAGACGGCCGCAGTATCATGCCTCTCCTCCAAGGCAATCCGCAAGAGTGGGCAGAAAGACACTTATTTATCCAAGCTCAAAGAGGAGATGCGCCGAGCAAGAGAGCTCATTTCGCCGTTATTGGACAGGACTATAAACTGCTACACGACACTGGATTTGGCAATCAAAGAAAACCATTTGATGAAGTGCCTTACGAACTCTATCGCCTCACTGATGATCAAGGAGAGCAAAACAATCTTGCGGAATCTGATCCAGATCGTGCTGCCAAAATGCTTCAGATGTATGATGATTGGTTTGCCGATGTATCGAGTACTCGACCAGACAACTATGCCAAATCGCCGATATTTATGGGTACCGAATTCGAGCCAGTTTCGCATTTGACTTGGCAAGATTGGGAACAGATTAGTTCAGGACGCGGCTGGGGCAGACAAGGCCGTTGGTATGTGGACGTAAAAGAGGCGAGTACTTTTGAAGTAGAAGTGATCGCAAGAGACACGATTACTGATTGGCAGATGCGACTCGAGATTGGCGAGCAGACATGGGATGCCGAGGCCCTTGGCCGAACGCGTAAACTCATCATCCCAGATGTGCAACTCCCGAAGGGTCCAGCAGTAGTGATGGGTTATATCGACGATGGTGTGGACGAAGTATTGGGGCCGTATCAGTTGATCTTTAAAAAGGTAAAATAAGCCTGGCCTACGCTTTTAGACTTTGTCCCATGCCCCGGCATGAGCCTTCGAACCGAAGGGAGAAGTCTCAGATTTAGTAATGAATCTTAGACTTCTCTGATTTGGATAAGTCTTAGATTTCTCCGATTTGATCAAGTCTTAGATTTCTCCGATTTGGATAAGTCTTAGATTTCTCCTCGCTGCGCTCGTTCGAAATGAGGATTGCCCAAACTGACTTATGTCATTTGCACTCATGCGATAGCGCATAGGGCAAGGCTGTGGTAGCTTTTAATTTAGTGATAAGAAATTAAAGCTACCACAATATGAGACGCGCAGCTTACATACTTAGCCTCGGACTACTTGCTTGTATATTTTTGCTCGGCAATGGAGCCCCCCAAGGAGAAGATGCCCTCCGCAAATATGTAAAAGCGATTGAGGGTACTTGGATCAGCCTAGCAGAGTACACAAATATTGAAAACAGTGATCGTCCAGATCTATTGATTCACATTGATCCTACGCTAATAGCTAAGGGTCAAGTGCGGATCGTAGTGAGTGATTATTGCGGTGAGACGCAGGCGGATTACCTTCATTTTGAGCTCCAAGGAGAACGTTTGAAATATGTAGGTGCGAGTCAAGATGGTTGCTTTTTCGATATGACCCGCCTCGATTTTGTCTATCTCAGTTTTGAGGTAAATGGCACTGACACTCTACTTACCTACGAAGCTCAAGAAACAGAATACGCCAATTATCAATTTCACAAATTATTGCGGATGCCGCCAGCTAAAGTTGATGCTGGCTGGGCTTGTCGTATGCAAGGTTATTTGACCACTTTTTTGCGAGAGGGTAGCTACCGCATCTTCGATGCCCATGATTGTGAACTAAGCCTTGCGCAAGCATTTGGGAGTGAAGAGGTAGTGGCAGAGATGGCCTTTGTCAATGAGCATCCAGTTCTATTTCCAGCTTTAGAGGAGCTAGGAGTTACGACGCCCTTCGACATCGTGATCATCGGTAGCATTCACCCTGCGGGGAACGCTCAGCTATATGCCATCGAGTGGGAGGCTGAGGCGATTTATCTATATGAGACTTATACGGCAGACGAAAGCTTAGTCAAAGGCAATTTACGCTTTGTCTTAGTGCCTGACTTTGTCAAACACGCAGATTATCAAGCCCTTAACTAAACGATTATGAAAAGGATATTGGTAGCCATGGACCTTACAGAAGCGGATTATCGTTTGCTCGATTATGTACGCTTACTTGGAGAAGAATACCCCTTAGAAAAAGTTTATTTTCTACACATAAGCCCTCAGTTAGAAATCCCACTCTACGCCAAAAATTGGTTTGCAGACGAAACTATCATACCGATAGACGAACGGATCAAGGAAGAAATGGATCGCGAAATTCGTCTCAAGATCAAGCCTGGATTATTTGACTACGAGTTAGACGTTCTCGAAGGCAATGTCACCGAGCAACTGCTACACTGGAGCAAGGTCAAACAAACTGAATTGACCATAGTCGGTAAAAAGGAATTGCATCTAGGTAGTGGTTTAGCCGCCAAACGCTTTTTACATCGCAGTACGGCTTCGGTCTTATTTGTACCTGAGATGGCTAAGTCCAAAGTGCGGAAGATAATGGTTCCAACCGATTTTTCGGACTTCTCAGACCTTGCGATCAAGCAAGCGATTGAGTTAGGCGTTCGGATGCAGCCGACCCCGACCATACAACTCGTCAACGTCTATGACATACCCAACGGAGTCCACTATCAGATTAGTCGGACGAGGGAGCAGTTTGCCACAATGGTGCGAGAAAATGTAAAGGAGTATGCGGATAAATATCTCGCCGAAGTAGATGCCAAAGGCTTAAATGTGGAGATCAAATTGGTCGAAAATACTGAGTATAACACCAGTCGGCACATCATAGACCATGCTCGCAAGGAAAAAACAGATCTCATCATCATGGGAGCCAAAGGACATAATGTGATCGAACGACTACTGCTCGGTAGTGTCACCGAAAAGATGCTCACGACCAATCACCTAGTGCCGATGCTTATCGTTCGGCCGCAGCCGAAACCCGAAGAAGAAGACAAAGTGATCATCTCTGATTCACGTCAGGACCTGTTTCAATCGATCTAATACCTTAAGATTCAAATGTTTCACCCACGACACGCTTGAAAATGTATAAAAAAATATTAGTCCCTACCGATTTTTCACGCCCCGCTTTAGCAGCCGGAGAATTGGCGATCGAACTAGCCTCACTCTTCAATGCCGAAGTACATTTTTTCCATAAAATATCCTTACCACCGAAATGGGATGACTTCAGTGAAGAGCAAAAAGCTTTATACCCGGAAGTAGGAAAGCGCCTGAAGTATATGCACAATAATTTTGCTGCTTTGCGCAAACGCTATCGAGATAGTCATGTCAAAATCAGTACTACTTATTCTGGTGGCGATATCGTACCGACGATTTCTCGATACATCGATGAAGAAGAGATTTATATGATCATTATGGGTTCACATGGAACCTCTGGGCTCAAAGAAATTGTCTATGGTTCCAACGCCCAAAAGATAGTGCGCCATGCGCATTGCCCAGTATTGGTGATCAAACAACCCGTCGATGATGCTAGTTTTAAGAATGTAGTTTTTGCGTCTGACTTTAGTGAGGAAGCACGCGGTCCATTTACCAAGATGCTTGAGTTTGCCCGTAGGTTTAATGCTCACGTACATTTGCTCCAAATCGCAGCATACCCTCGCTTTGAGGTTACAGAAGAAGATGTTGTCAGGATGGAAAGCTTTGCTGCAGATTGCCCATTGCCCCATACAATACATGGCGTAGGGGATCTAGCCATAGGAGAAGGCATAGAGTTTTTTGCAAAAAAATATAAGGCTGATATCGTCAGTCTAGCCAATTATGGCGGAAGCGTACTCAAAAGGGCTTTAAAGGGTTCTGTTTCGGAGTCTATGGTCAAACATCTCGATCTCCCTGTATTGGTACTCAATACGCAAAACACGCCCTATATGCCCCCTGAAGAAGAAACAAATGCGGAGCCAGCATCGGAACCGCTATGGAATTTCGCTACTCTCTAAGATAGTGGAATAAGTGTGTGTGGCTTTTCCAGACAGGCAGCTCATGGAGTTGCCTGTCGCTTTTTTGATACTTAGCGTTTGGCATTAAGTACCATCTTGGTCCCAATCAATGCAATGGTGATAAAGCTGAGATAGTAAAGGATATCACGACTATCGATCACGCCTCGGCTGATACTTTGGTAGTGCTCATAGATACCGATCTTGAGCAAGAAAGCATTGATGCCGTCAAGGGTTTTGACCCCTGCGAGGAACTCAAAACCTTGATAAAAGATAAAGCACAAAAACACTCCAAGGATAAAGGCAATGATTTGATTGTCAGTCAAAGCCGAAGTAAACACGCCAATAGCCGCAAATATTGCCCCCAAAAAGAATAAGCCGATATATGCGCCAACCGTAGCACCGACATCTAAATTACCAACTGGTGAACCCAACCACCATACCGTAGCCATAAACAAAAGCGTTGGCAGCAGGGCAAACAAGACCAAAAAGACCGCCGCAAAATACTTACCCAAGATGATCTGCCAATCAGTGATCGGTTTGGTGATCAAAAACTCCATCGTCCTGCTTTTCATCTCCTCGGAGAACGCTCGCATCGTGATGGCTGGCACCAAAAATAAAAACAGATAGGGTGCAGACTCAAACAACATATCCATGCTGGCAAAGCCCATCTCCAATACATTGTTGGGAAATACCCAAAAAAACAGGCCCACTCCTATCAAAAAAACCGCAATCACCACATAGGCAATCAAGGAATTGATAAAGGAGGATACTTCTTTGCGAAATATGGTGAGTATGGGAGACATCTAAAATTGTTGAGTTACTTGGTGAGTTTCCTAAAGGCGTCTTCGAGCGTAAAGGTTTCTTTTTTAAGACTGAGGATGATATTGTCTTGAGCCACGCAAGCCAAAAATAACTGAGGCCGCAAATCGGTATTGGGCGCACAACGCAGTTCAAATTGATTAGCGGACTTCAGTTCAAAGCTACGATAGCCCTCTTCGGCCTCCAAACTAGCAAAATCAAAACCCTCTTTGGCAAACTCCACCTGTATGATCGTTTCGTCTTCGACGTGATGACGGAGGCGTTCGACGGGTGAGTCGGCTACGATCTTACCTTGATTGATGATGACTACGCGTTCGGCCATGGCCTCTACCTCAGACAGGATATGAGACGAAAAGATGACGGTTTTGTTCTCACCAACCGTCTTGATCAATTCTCGAATTTCGACAATCTGATTAGGATCAAGGCCCGTAGTGGGCTCATCTAGGATCAATAATTCGGGATCGTGTATCAAAGCTTGGCTGAGCCCTACCCGCTGGCGATACCCTTTGGAGAGTGCACCGATTTTTTTATGTTGTTCACGTCCCAGTCCGGTCATTTCGATCACATCAGAGATACGAGACTTGAGTTGTGCTTTGTCGAGTTGATAAATTCTACCAACAAATTGCAGAAACTCCTGTACATACATATCTAAGTAGAGAGGATTGTGCTCGGCTAGATAACCAACTCGTTTGCGAATCTCTTGCTGATGTTCAAAAATATTAAAATCATCCATCGTCACCGTCCCCGAACTTGGGGCCAAATAACAAGTAATGATCTTCATGGTCGTAGTCTTACCAGCCCCATTGGGACCAAGAAAACCGAGGATTTCGCCCCTCTCCACCTCAAAGCTTAGCGCGTCGATTGCTTTTTGTGGTCCATATTCTTTGGTAAGGGCTTGAATCGAGATCATATCTTTACTGTCTAGTCGTAAATTTCTGTAATTTGAGGACACAATACCAATTATCAGATGAAAACCTCCTCCCCTTTTTTGCTTTTCCTCTTAAGCTTGCTTTTTGTGGCTTGTGGTCCCGAACGCAACCCCAATATACTGGTCGTTCACTTCCTAAACGAACCGCCAAATCTTCATCCGACTAATTCCAATAACGGATATACCAATCAAATCAATGCGTTGTGCTATCAACAATTGATGCTGACAGGCGGTGAAAATGGCAAATTAGTATCTGAATTAGCGACAGGATCGATAGAAGTATCGGAGGATAAATCTACCTATAGCTATACAGTGCGTGAAGATGCCAAATGGCCCGATGGTAGTCCCATCACTGCCGCAGACGTGATTTTTTCCTACAAAATCTTAGCCTGCCCCTTGGTCGAGACCGGCCAAAGAGCAGCCGGGATAGATATGGTACAATCTTTTGAGGTTGACCCCGATAATAATCGTCGCTGCACCGTGGTGTTTAGTGAATTTAGCATGAGCAACGCCCTTTTTCCGGCGATGACCCAAATAATGGACTGGAGAGAGTTTGATCCAAATAATGTTTTAGCAGGTTTCAGCTTCGCAGAACTCTTGGCCGAGGACTCCGTTTTGCTATCTGATCCTAAACTGGTCGCTTGGGCTAGCGCATACAATGATCCTCAGCTTGGCTTAGACCTAACCCGTATGCAAAGTGGTAGTGGGCCTTATAAAGTGGAAAGTTGGATGCCGCAGCAACAAATCACCTTGATCCGCAACGAAAACTTCTGGGCCAAAGGCATAAATGATGAAGAAGGCATATTTGATCAAGGTCCAGACAAAATTATTTATAAGTTCGTCAAAGACGACAAAGCCGCGGAGCTTCAATTCAAACAGCAAGAAATTGATGCTTCTTATATGATGAGTTCGGTTACCTACGATCAACTGATCGCAAGTGATGCCGTCCAAGATGCCTATCAATTAGGGGTTGTCCCGAGAAATAACTATGCCTTTATTGCCCTCAATAATGATGCAGATGGAATCAATCATCCTCGTATTTTTCAAGACAAAGATGTACGCAGAGCACTAGCCCTCGCTCAGCCGATTGATGATATCATCAATGACGTATTGCCCGGAGTCGCTACACGAACGGCCTCTCCCATCCCTCCCTTTCATCCAGACTACAACCCAAATATTGAGTTTATGCCCTACGATCGGGCCCAGGCCATTGCGATCCTAGAAGCCGCTGGTTGGAAGGATACAGATGGAGATCGTATTCGAGACAAAGTAGTCGAAGGGAAACGTATCCCCCTAAAATTCACCCTCACTTATCCGCCCAATGGTGCTGCCCTCGTCAAATTTGCAGAGCGCGTAGCCCAAGCTTGGGAAGATATAGGCGCCTCTATTGAGCTTGATCCCCAAGACTTTGCCAAAGTCAATGATCTCGCAGGCACAGGAGACTTCGATGCCATGATGATCGCCTTGCGCACTCCCAATGTACCTTATGATTTCTCACAGATATTTCATTCGGAAAGTGGGGGCAACTTCATGGGCTATTCCAATATTGCGGTTGATGAGCTTATCGATCAAGCTAATGGCGAAAGAGATCCTGCCGCCCGCAAAGTGTTGATGGATCAAATACAAGTTGATATTTATTATGATCAACCCTGCATCTTTTTCTACAATGCAAGCCGTAAAATAGCGCTGCATAAGCGTTTCGGAGAAGCTGAGTTTTCCCCTAACGATCCACACATACCGATCAATTCACTATCAGTTCAAGGCAATTGGTCTTGGGACGGTAGCAAATGGGTACAGTAAGAAATATGGGCAGCCAAGTGGCTGCCCTTTTTATTTAGCCTTTGTTTAGATTCAAGCTGCGCTTAACGCTCAAACTCATGATAGTTGTTAGACTTGAAACTACCACCAGTGATACCAATTGGATCCTGTGCTCCCATGGGGGTAATTTTGTAGAGCGTCAACTGGAAAGTCCCGCTTATCTCCGTATCCGTCATTTTGTCAATAACCAAAAATCCGCTATCCCCACTAGGGTTCCAAAGGCGTGAATCATCATCGCTGAGTTTGTAAGAAACCACATAACCCGCCCCATGCGAATTGCCGGGTTTGAATTCATAAGTCCCTGGCACGATTGGCTCATCTTTGGATTGTTGGATCGAAATATTGATCAAACGGCCGTCGTCTTGCTCACCTGTCAAGATAAATTGATGCGTTTTGCCTATCGCCGTGGTATAATGCGTTTGCACTGCCGTGACAATATCCGCCGCAAAGGGAGCCCCATCGACCGTAGCGGTAAAGCTCACATTAGGCCCCACGGGAGTAGCAGCTCCGGGATTAGTATTACCGCCCATCGGATCACCACAAGCAAAAAACAATAGACTAAAACTTAATAGCAGATAAAAAAAACTAGCTGATTTCATTGGCTTAGATTTTAGGGTTATAAAGTTGATTAAGGCTGTATTATTCCGTGTAATTATCGCTCTCAAAGACACCATTGCTGAACTCTCGGTACTCGCCATTGAAGGCGCGTAACTTCATCTTGAAGGAGCCTGAGATTTTGTCGCCATTGATATTATCAATCGTAATGCTGGCGTAGGTTTCAGGATCATTGAGGTCAAGACTATAGAGGGTTTCTGCATCATATAGCAGGTTGCCAGCATATTTGTCGCTCGAATTGGTCCACAACTCTTTGATATCGTAGGTGCCAGTCGTATAAAGTCCTTCTCCGTAGCGAGTTAGCCCAAGACTGATCATCGGCTCACTGTTTTCCTCGCCCTCACGACCGATTAGAGTAAAAATGTGGTATTCGCCTTTGCTATCAGTTCCGCTACTCTGTTTCGTCTGGACGAACGCAGCCTCCCAGCTTTGCCCATTGAGTTGAGCACGCATGAAGACAGAGCTGCTTTTGCTGGTCAATTCTCCTGCTAGCGGGTCCTCTTTCTTTGGATCACTTGGTCCATCTGGGTTTTGGCAGGCGACTAGGATCATCAGTAAAAAGGCGAAGTATGAGAGATTCAATTTCATTATTGATGGGTTTTAGGGTTATATGGAATGGCGTATTGCAATAGAGCTTTCGATTTATTTCTGGACTAATTCGACACGGCGATTGAAGCGGCGACCTTGCTCATTGAGATTGGTAGTTATAGGGACGAGTGGGCCGACGCCTTGAGCTTGTAAACGACTTCTTTCGATTTGATAGTCCTTAACTAAGACTTCTACCACAGATCGCGCTCGTGCTTCTGAAAGAGCCAGATTGTAGCTTAGATTCCCTTTCATGTCGGTATGACCGACTACGTAGAGTTGTAAATCAGGACGTTGCTTGAGGAGCTGGGCGATGGCGTCTAGTACGGGTTTCGAACTAGCTTCTAGCTCGGCTTTATCGAACTCGAAGTACAAACCGTAGATCACGACTTTACCTTCTCGATCAATTTCACCAGACATGGCCTCGGGATCAGCAGATACGAGATCATCTTCCATTGGCTGGGATTCGATCACGTCAAGCATGACCACAACTTCATCCTCACGATGCTGATAAAAAGCGATAGCGACATAAACATTGCCTTGAGGGCGTTTGAGTTCTCCCGCGATAAAACCAGAGCCTCCTGAAGTCGATGTACCATGAAAAAGAGAAACCTTACCGTTGGCAGCTATTGGATTTTTGCTGTAGGCAGTATTCATCCAACTACGGCCTCCCACTTGTTTGGCGACATTGCTGCTCTTAAACAGACCTTCGCTGAGAACATCAAAACCACCTTTTTTGAGTGCTGATTGATAGTTGAGGTACACTTCTGAGACCGAGCGTTTGCCAGTGATAGAGTAAAAGACGCGGGTGAGCTTTCCCTCTACTCTCTGCCAATCTTCGATATAACGATAGCCAGTGAGCGGCCCGATGGCGATTTCGTATGCCTCGAAGGCTTGTTCATCATACCATTGGATCTCGGCTCCAGGATAGCGAGTGAGGAGAGGGTGATCTTTGCTTTCGGGCGCGTCTTGGGCGCTGAGGCTGAGCGTTCCCATAAGGGCAAAAACACCAGCCAAGATAATTTTGCTGTACATCGCTAATGTGTTATTGGATTTGGACTTTCAAGCTGGCGGTGCCTTGGGAAGTTTGCACACTGAGGAGATAATAGCCGGGTCCTAGCGTACTGACATCTAATGGGTGCTGGCGTTCCCCGATGGAGGGATAATCCAAGTCCTCATGCAACAACTCCTGCCCGATGATATTGCGGAGACAAATGCTGACAGGCTCAAATTGATCCAAAGTAAAGGCCACGGTTAAGCGTTCCCGACTAGGGTTAGGAAAGGCTTTGAGAGCAAGTTTGGCGGCTAGGCGATCTTCCTCTAGACTCGTCATTATCTCTCCGCTGCGAAACATATGAGCGTGATTGATATCAACAGGCATCCCAAAAGACATGACCGCAATACTGTCCATCTGCATCAGCACATAGCGTTCATCGGCCGAATACCATGTATAACGGACGATCTCTTGACTACTTGCCACTGGCACGATGGTCCGCAAAGTATCCGCAATCGACTCAGTGGTCCGGACACGCAAGACATTGTTAAATGTACCGTAAGGCGTAGTCAAACTGCCATAAGCATCGACGCTACGAGTCGTGATTTTGTCGCGAGTTTGCTCAAAAGTCAAACTACCAGCATTGACCCATTGCACCCCCTGAGCTTGGTCTGAAACCGAGGTCCCGTAGGTAAAAGGAAAGACTAATTCGAGCTCGGGGTCCTGTTCTAGTATTTGATAAAAACCTGTAGAATCCGTTGGGGAAAGGATACTCGCGGAGCCCAGATAATGGAGGGAATCGTTCGCAAAGCGATAATAAGACCAGCTCTCGGGCGAATTTTCGATTGGTAAAGCAAAAGCCATATTGGCGGAAGGAAAACTATCCGCAAAGACTGTTTCACTGGGATCATAAAAGCGCCAATCCCAAGTCTGATTATGCCCCACAGCACTGAAATCCCAAGTCTGATTGGCTCCAGAGGGGCCCGGATTCCAATAGTCTAGACCGAGATTAACTGGAACAGACTCACCGATCGTGAGAACCGTATTGCCATTGATGGTCGCTTGACTCCACAAAGTGCTGGTCAAGGCTAAGCAGGCGAGAAGGCTAAGAAACGTTTTCATAAGACTGTATTTGTTAGAAAAATTTGGGCAAAGAGAAATCCGGCCTCTGGGCAAAGAGGCGTATTAAAGCAGCTGAAACGGAGTCCTTAAGGGTTGAGAAAAATCAGTAAGTGTAAGCCTACACTGATGCCTAAAGCACTAAAAAACCAGATCCATTGTTTTGGCGGTCTGAGGCCTGCGCCGATGGCGTAGACGATCACAGTGATGAGGGAAAATAGCAAAGCCCAAAAAGCATGAGCTGCGTACTGAAGACCTTGTCCTTTGGGTAAAGGGAAGACTTGACTGATACTCCACATCAAGCCAATCTCAAGGGCTAATAGCAAGATTGCTTTCAAGATGATACCACCGATATAGCGCCAAGACTGTTTCATGTATGCAGGCTGTTTGAGGATTGCTTGCTACAAAGTTGGGGGCCGGCTAGCTAGGAATCAATTACCCCTTTGGGTGATTTTGGTTGAGGCGCAAGATTTTGCGGCTTTACATTTTTTCACCGCTGCGCGGAACGCTGGGGAATATCCAATGTAAAATTTCAATGCCCAATACTCAATGACTTCTACATTCAATATTGGGCTTCGATATTGGCTATTGACTCGCTCGCTGCGCGGAACGCTAGTACGAAGCTTCAGATCAATCTATCTTCCATCGCTTTGCGCACGGCTTCGGCCCGATTGTGGACTTGGAGTTTTTCGTAGATGTGCTTGATGTGCGCCTTGATGGTATTGGTACTGACAAATAATTGCTCAGCGATTTGGCGATAATTACGGCCGTCGCAAAGCAGGGTCAAGACTTCTGTTTCTCGTTCCGAAAGCGGTGTTTTGACGGGGCTTTGCCGAAAGGAAGCAATCACCCGACGCGCTATGCGCGGACTCATCGGTGAACCTCCGGCTCGGGCTTCTTCAATCGCTGCTAAAAGCTTTACAGGCGGTGTTTCCTTGACCAGATAGCCCGTAGCACCCGCGCAGAGAGAATCAAAAATATCGTCATCTTCTTCTTGTACGGTGAGCATGATGATGTCGAGCTTGGGATGCAAGGCTCTGAGTTGCTGAGTGCACTGGATACCATCCATACCGGGCAATTGGATATCCATCAGGACAAGATCAGGCGGATCGGAAGACAACCTTTGCAAAGCAGATTCGGCGTCAGGGAAGCTATGACTGCAATTAAATCCCGGAGAACCATTGAGGATCAATTCTAGTAGCTGACGGATCTCAGGATCGTCTTCTACAATAGCGATATAAATTGGCCGTTGTTTCATAACTAAATTTAGCAGATTTATCGACAGTCAAGCATTACCCATTTGGGTGATTTAGCACTTGCTTAGGCACTTGCACCGTGATCTGGGTACCGATGCCCGGAACGCTTTTGATCTCTATTTTTGCCCCCATCTCCTTGACGCGATGCTGCATATTGTTGAGACCATTGACTCTTTGTAGTTGGTTGAGATCAAAGCCCATCCCATTGTCATGGAACGCAAAGTCAAGCCGATCGCCAGATTCGGAGAGTCGCAGCTGCACCTCACTGGCTTGGGCGTATTTGAGGCAGTTGTTCATAGCCTCTTTGAAAATCAGCAGCAGTTGACGGCGAATGTTAAGATCGAGACGGTAGTCCTGAGCCGAATCGACTTTACTATGAAATCGAAAATTGATACCGCTATCCTCAAATAGTTGTTCCCCAAACTCTTGTAAACGTTGAGCCGTATCGGTGAGACGATCTTTTTTCGGGTCCAAGGCCCAAATAAAGTCTCTCATACCGCCACTGAGTGCTTTGACATTTTCGTCGATCTTGTCGAGCATGGACTCCATATCGGAAGATGGATCGAGACCTTGGCGCAGCAAACCTGTATAGAGGGATATTTTGGTGATTTTGTTACCAGACTCATCATGGAAGTCTCGCGACGAACGCGCCCTCACTTTTTCGCGTTCCGCAAGGCGGGCCTGCTCAATCCGCCGCTGAGTGAGCATCTCTAGCCGTACTTTGCGCGTTCGATAGCGAATGAATGCATAGATCAAGGCAGCCAAAATCAGCGCATACAACAGATAAGCCCAAAGCGTTCGCCAAGGCGGTGTACTGACATGAATCCGCAAAGTAGTTGGTTCTTGCTGCCAAATACCATCCTCATTGGCCGCTTTGAGTTTAAAAAGATAATCACCGGGATCAAGATTGGTATAAGTAACAAAACGACGTTGCCCGACATATTGCCAATCTTCGTCGAGTCCTTGCATTTGGTAGGCATATTGGTAGCGTTCGGTATCACCGTAACCTATCCCGACAAAGTCAAAACCCACTACATAATCGCGCCAAGAGAGATTGAGTTGCTGGGTATAGGTGATACTTTCGCTCAGGATGGTGGGAGATTGCGGGATTTTTTGGCCGACCTTGACTTTTTGGTTGTACAACGAAAGTTCCGAAATCATCGCTCGAGGCACATGGTCAGCATCTCGTACACTATCTGGATGAAAACGCGAAAAACCTTCAATTCCGCCAAAATATAGATAGCCATCCTTGCCATAGGCGAAAGCGTTGGCACTAAACTCATTGCTCTGAAGCCCATCCTCCGCACGATAATTACGAAAACTGCCAGTCTCAGGATCAAATCGATCGAGCCCTTCATTGTGGCTGAGCCAAAGGTCTCCATTTGCGTCTCCCAAGATGCCATATATCACCTCATTAGTCAGCCCATCAGCTACGCCAAAATGCTCCCAACGAATCGGTAAATAGGGGCTAACGCCTTCTTGCCAAGGGGATTGCTCCGCTCCTGGCATCAATTCAACTCGATACAATCCTTCTGAGGCTAACCAAAATATGCCTGCGGAATCTTGGTGAAACATTTTGACAGCCTGCCCTTTCAAAAAGGCCGAATCTATCGGAGGCAACAAAAGGTGTCGAAAAGCTATCTGCCCCTCGCTATTGAAATAGCCCCGACTGAGTCCAAGTTTAGAGCTAAGCCAAAACCTGCCCTTTTGGTCAAACTGTATGCTTGCAGCGCGATTGTCTAGCAGCGAGTAAGGATCATCTTTTGCCGCGCTATATCGCCGCACAACACTTAGTTGGTCATCTACGATCTGGATATGCTCAAGACCTGCCGTATAATCAGCCAGCCAATAAGAACCATCAGGGTCCGGCAAGACATCGGTGATATAAGGTGTTTTGATACCATCGGCTGAAGCCGACCAAATCTTCACTTCTGGTGGCGGAGCATTGCGAGGATCTTGATAGGAAGGTATGCGTAATCTCACTAAGCCTCCAAAACCTCCTAACCATAAATCACCCTTACTGTCTTCTTGCAAATCAAGGTTCTGAGCTGTTTTCAAGCCAAGCTCTTCGGCGGGATAAGCGTATTGATGCCAGCCTCCTTGTCCATCTGGGATCAGACGGATCAGACCATAATCATAGGCAACTCCCCAAAATTCACCTTTGCGGGTTTCTTTTATACCGAAGATATCTGCCGCTACTAGCGCATTGGGGCCACTTTTTCCGACGGAAAAGGTTTCAAATTTGTTTTGATTTAGTCGTAATTGATATAAGCCTTGAGCCGAACCAAACCAGATGTGTCCTTCCTTGCTTTCGAGGATGCATTCTACTGGGCCTGTTGCTTCTGGTGTTTGGATGATCTGTATTGAATCTGCTCCGGGTGCGAAATAGGCTAATTGCTCATACGTCCCTGCCCATATCCCTTCATTACGATCGGTATAGAGGCTACGCACAAAGGGATGGATAGCAGCTTGATCAGGAGAAGTCAATATCTGATTGGTATTGAGATTGAGCCTACGAAAGCCAGATAAAATGGTGCCATAGCACAGAATCGAATCTGATTGAAGACTTAGTTCCTCTACACCACGATCGGCAGGATTGGCCCCTTCGGGTAAAGCAAGTTTCGTAAAAGCGTCTGTTAGAGGATCATAACGGTAGATACTGCCATAAATATTTTCCCCTCTTTGGTTGGAAAAACAGAAATAAAGCTGTCCACTGGGGGTTTTCAGGCTCTTATGAGGCGTTTCTTTGGGTAGATTTGGGTAAATCATCTTTAGCTCGACAATCTCCCAATCGTCAGGCTTTGCTTCTGTATTTTCGAGACGAAAAATGCCAGTCTGAGTGGTGATCCAAAGTCGGCCTTGTTCATCTTGTAAAAAACTCAAGACGGTTTTATCCCGGTACTCCCAAGGTATAGGGCAATGGATCCATTGATAGGTGCTTGGGTCTAATCGACTAACGCCATTTTTGGTACCGACCCATATAAAATTTTGTCGATCCTGATAGAGACAGTTAACCCAATTGTGAGGGAGGGAGGATTGATTATCTACCTTTTTTAATACGGCAAACTCATAGCCATCAAAGCGATTGAGGCCATCTTCCGTCCCGATCCAGATCAGTCCTTGTTGATCTTGTAAGAGACAATGGACACTAGATTGGCTCATACCATCTACCAACGAAAAATGACGAATCTTAAATCCTTGGGCTTGAGTAAGGGCCCAAGGAGATGCTGCCAAAGAGACAAATATGATCCAAACAGTAAGACGCATGAGCTAATATTACGAAAATCCAACTTTTATAAAACCTTTGAGAATTGCTGACGTTTGTTTACTTTGTATCACAAAGCACTTTATCATGGACGAAATGTATCGCGAAAGGCTCAAGGATCTATCGGAGATCCGCTCGATGATGGAAAACTCGAGCAAGTTTATGAGTCTCAGTGGCTTATCTGGCATTGCCGCGGGCATAGTGGCCCTAATTGGCGCTTGGGTCGCTTCGGAGTTTTTAGAAGGACAGGGCGTTCTCGACAATTTTATCATCCTCGTCAATGATACCTACTATATCCCAGAAGCATCATTGATATGGAAAACGATGGGATTAGGTGTGGCAATATTATTGACCGCAGTGTTTTTTGCGACCTTGTTTAGCGTTCGCATGGCGAGAAAAAACAAACTTCCTCTCTGGAATCGAACTGCCGAAAGATTGCTCATCAATATGATGATTCCTTTAGCCGTAGGAGCCGTATTTTGCTTTCAACTGACACGCTTTGGTTTTATTGGGATGGTAGCGCCAGCGACCTTGATTTTTTATGGTCTAGCCTTGCTGAACGCTGGAAAGTATACCCTTCGTGAAATTCGCTACCTTGGCCTCAGTGAGATCGCTTTGGGCCTCATAGCCGGATTTATGGTAGGTTATGGCTTGATCTTCTGGGTAGTTGGGTTTGGAGGGCTCCATATTATTTATGGAGTAGTGATGTACCTAAAATACGAAAGGTGAAGGACGCATTTAATAGACTAAACAAAGTATTTGATAGTAAGGTTCGTCTAGGCATCATGTCTTTGATGATGGTCAACGAGTGGGTCTCCTACAACGAAATCAAGCAGGCTTTGAGCCCCAATTGGCCAAAAGAAAAAATCTCTGATGGCAATCTGGCGAGCCATATCAAAAAGTTGCGAGGAGAGGAATATCTTGATGAGCGCAAAGAATTTCTCAATCGAAGACCTCATACAACTTATCGCGCGACCCAAGCAGGAACCAAAGCATTTGAGGATCATTTATCTGCTCTCGAAGAAATCATCAATATGAGCAAAATGTAATTGGCCCATCATCAACGTCACCCCATTTAGGGGCTTTGATGCCTGCAATCGTAATCTATTTCTTTACTCAACATTTCCAGCCGTGTTTGTAACCAAAGAAAAAACACTTATCACCTCTGCCTCTCAATACCTAAGTCGAGGTCCTCTACCTGCTTTTTTGTTTTATGGTTTGCTATCCACGCTTTCGGTAGGATTGCTATTTTATCGGATGTGGATAAGCGGCAATGTGACCTTTCTTTTCATGGGATGGAATCTCTTTTTAGCCTGGATACCCTTTTTGATCTCCAATTGGTTAGTCAGTAAGCCCAAACGAAGCTGGTGGGTGATTGCCATCGCATTGTTAGCATGGCTACCGTTTTTTCCCAATGCACCTTATATCCTGACTGATTTGTTCCACTTGCGTTCTCGCAGAGGCGTACCACTTTGGCTCGATTTGATACTGCTGATCTCCTTTGCGTGGACGGGCTTGATGTTGGGAATGAATTCCTTACGGCAGATCCAAGTATGGCTATTTGATCGCTGGGGCATGTTTTGGTCATGGTTTACGGTTTCAGTGGTGATGCTACTTTCAAGTTTTGGGGTATATCTCGGTCGCTATTTACGTTGGAACAGTTGGGACATCATCCACAAGCCAGATGAATTGATCATTGATATTTTTGATATACTCTTACATCCTTGGGTCCATGACAAAGCAACTGGCTTTACACTCTTATTTGCTCTCTTTTTACTCATGGCTTATGGTAGCATAGTGATTCGCCTCAACCCACACAAATAGCATATGGAAACTTCCCGTCCCGGCTTCTTTGAGCGCGCCAACAGCTGGCTAAAAAACTCCATTAGCATCCGGATTATCACCATCGGTATCCTCGTATTATTATTGTTGATACCCGTCAATATGGTGCAAGACTTGATCCGTGAGCGAGAGTATCGTCAAGAAAGAGCGATCTCAGAGGTGAGCGCCAAATGGGGCAACGCCCAAACGATCAATGGCTTGGTATTGACGGTCCCATATATGGCCTACACCCGCGTATATGACGAAAAGCGTGAAGAATATAAATTAGTGGGTTCACGCCAATACGCCCACTTTCTACCCGACCAGCTCAATCTCAATGGCGAAGTCCTACCCGAAGCTCGTTATCGAGGCATCTACAAAGTGATCGTCTATAGCTGTGATCTCAAATTGAGTGGGCTTTTTAAGTATCCCGACTTCGCCGAACTCAAGATCGAATCCAAAGACGTACTCTGGGAAGATGCTTTTGTATCGCTCGGCATGTCTGATTTGAGAGGCATCCAACAAAATATCAGCGTCAAGTGGAACCAACAAGCCTATCAATTTAATCCCGGCCTAGAAAGCAGGGAAGTGATCGACAACGGGATTTCAGCAAAAATACCGCTAAGCCCAAACTTGGAAGTCGGCGAACAATATGACTTTGAGCTAGACCTCAAATTCAACGGCAGCTCTAGTCTCAACTTTGTGCCGATAGGCAAAACGACCGCGGTTACGATTCAATCCAACTGGCCCAATCCTAGCTTTGATGGAGCCTTTTTACCAGATGAACGCGACATCAATCAAGATGGCTTTACTGCCAATTGGGAAGTATTGCACCTCAATCGGCCCTATCCGCAAAGCTTCAAAGGCTCTATGAATGGCATTGGCGCCTCTGCTTTTGGAGTCAACTTGATCGTCCCCGTGGATGAATATCAAAAGAGCATGCGTTCGGCGAAGTACGCGGCCATGTTTATTGCACTCACTTTTTTGATCTTCTTTTTTGTCCAGATCTTGAGTGCCGTTCGGATACATCCGATCCAATACATCATCGTGGGATTAGCCTTATGTATTTTTTATATCCTCTTGATCGCGCTATCTGAGCATATTTCATTCATGTTGAGTTATTTGATTGCCAGTACGGCCATCATCAGCATGATTACGCTTTATGCGCACAGTATCTCCAATAATATCGCAGTAACCCGAGTGATCGGTTTGATCCTCGTGATTCTATATCTGTTCATCTACTCCATCATCCAGATGCAAGACTATGCCCTGCTGATGGGGGGCGTTGGTTTGTTTATCGTGATGGCGGTAGTGATGTACCTCTCTCGCAAAATCGACTGGTACGCAGTTAGGAGTTCGTAATAATTCACCTAATAGGTCCAAGGCAATGCCTTGGACCTATTCATAATAAATGATTGATATTTTTTTACCTAATCCACTTTGCAAAACAAAGTAATTTCAAATGAGAAACACCCCTCTTTCAACACTTGCAAAACTCATAGACCGACTCAGCCGCTGGTATTACTATTGGCGCTTTGACTTGCATCTGCGCTACCTCTCTCGTCGAATAGACGAAAAACCATAATATCACCCTACAGCACCCAAACCGATGAAAGTAAAAATGATTCTCCCCAGCCTCTCGGAGGCTAAAAGTCCGCTTTGGCGGCCGATCAAGTACTCTTTATTTCCACCTTTAGGATTGGCAACATTAGCCGCTTACTTAGGGCCAGATGATGAAGTGAGTTTACACGACCAGCATGTCGAAAATGTACCTACCGATGACGAACCCGACTTGGTGATCATACAGGTATATATCACCAATGCCAGTCGAGCCTATGCTTTTGCAGATTTGTATCGCCAGAGAGGGGCTTATGTGATCCTAGGAGGACTTCACGTAACGTCTCTACCCGAGGAAGCGGCAGTCCATGCAGACAGTATTTTTATCGGACCTGGGGAGGAGATTTTCCCACAGTTCTTGCAAGATTTTCGCAAAGGCCAAGCCCAAGCGCGCTATGTCTCGACGGAGCGTTCCCTGCAAGGAATACCTCCCATACGACGCGATCTGATCAAACGACACCTCTATCTCGTCCCCAACTCCATCGTCGTTACCAGAGGCTGCCCTTTCCACTGTGATTTTTGCTATAAGGATGCCTTCTTTCAAGGCGGCAAGGGATTTTATACCCAACAGGTTGATGAAGCCTTAGCCGAGATCGAACGATTGCCGGGAAAGCATCTTTACTTTTTAGACGATCACCTCCTAGGAAATAAACGATTTGCAGAAGGCTTGTTTGAAGGCATGAAGGGGATGAATCGAGTCTTCCAAGCGGCCGCTACAATAGATTCAATCTTACGAGGCGATCTAATCGAAAAAGCCGCAGAAGCCGGTTTACGCTCCGTATTTATCGGCTTTGAGACCTTCTCTCCCGAAAATCTCAAGCAAAGCAACAAAAAACAAAACCTGCAAAAGGACTACGGCCGGGCCGTCAGACGCCTGCACAGTCTAGGGATTATGATCAATGGGAGTTTTGTTTTTGGGCTAGATGATGATGGGCCTGACGTTTTCAAACGAACGGTAGATTGGGGCGTTCGCAACTCGATTACGACTTCAACTTATCACATTTTGACGCCCTATCCGGGAACGAGGCTTTATGCTCAGATGGAGCAATCAAACCGTATTTTGCATCATGATTGGGAGTTGTATGATACTCGGCATGTGGTTTACCAAACTCAAAAATTGACACCTCATCAGCTTGAAGATGGCTATTGGTGGGCCTATAAAGAGTTTTATAGCTGGGCCAATATTGCCAAAGCGAGTTTTGCGCACGATCAGCTCAAACACCAACTCAAACATTTTGCCTATGCTGGTGGCTGGAAAAAGATGGAGCCCTTGTGGAAGCTACTCATCAACGCGCGGCAATTACCACAGATGCTACCCGCCTTGGAAAAGGTCTTAAGTAAAGTATCCTAATCTCACCTTTTAACAAAACAAATATGCTTAGCCTAAAAATTGAACAAAGAGAGTCCGTTGGTAAAAACATCGCTGAAGCCATTGTCGAAAACATTAAAATTTACCTCGTCATCAAACCATTGCAAAAACTATTTGGTGCAAATTTCTATGCAGATAAGCTGGAATACATGAGAAATCTGCCAGCTGATTCAATTGGGCATGAATACGCAAAAATGCTTGACCAAAATGATCTAAAGGTTATCCCCCAATTTGCAGAACACGACCTAAAGCATCTCATTTTAGGCTATGGCATGACATCAGCGGAAGAACTTAAAATGCAAGCCTACCTACTGGGCAATGGCAATTACAGCCCCATCTGTATTGGGTTTCTTTCTTTTGGAATCCTGTTTCCAAGCTTGTGGGAGGAATTTTACGCTGAGTTCAAAAAGGGAAAAGCGGCTCCTTCAATCTTTAACCTTTCACTCAAAGATTGTATGGAAAAGAAATCTAGTGAGCTAAAAAGGCATTTTCGAGAGACACAAAGAGATCCAATAACAAGCCAATCGTAAAAAAAATCACACCCTCTGTAAGTTTCTCTGCATTGCCTGTTACTATTGTAGTAGGAAAGTAAAAATGCAGGAACAACAACAGCAAGACATCTTCAATCAATGGATCGGCCAATACAAGGCCCTTCTGTTTAAGGTTTTGCGTGCCTATGCATTCAATCCGACGGATCAAGAGGATCTTTTTCAGGAAATCGCCATTCAACTTTGGCGCTCTATTCCTTCTTTTTCGCAGCGTTCGTCAGAGACGACTTGGATCTACAAAGTAGCGCTCAATACGGCCCTCAACTGGAATCGTAAGGAGCGAAAACATCAAGCAGGGCGAGAGAGTATCCCTGAGTCGGAGTCGCTTTTGCAGTCTTCAGATTACGTCCCTGACGAACGCCTCGTCTGGCTCTACGAGCAGATCGCTCAAATGCATGAGCTAGACCGTTCTCTTTGCTTGCTAATGCTCGATGGCTTTAGCTATAAAGAGATGTCTCAGATGATGGGGCTCAGCGAAAGTAATATCGGTGTCAAACTCCATCGTATCAAAAAACAACTGAGCTCCCAGGCTCAAAAAATCAATTCCTATGAACTTTGATGATCTACAAAAGGTCTGGGATGCTCAAAATCAAGCACCCATGTACGTACTCAATGAAACTGCTCTTGAACAAATCGTCCAACGCAAAAGTCGTAAGGCAGCTCGCGATGTCAATATCAACGATTGGGGGCTGATGGCCATCATGATTGTATGTAGCGCTATTTTGCTCATCTTGGATTGGGGCAAGGGCTATACCTACTTTACAGCGGCCTCTATGCTAGGCATCGCAGCCTATGTAGGCATTAAACGCTTGCTGCGTAGTAAGCAAAAGCAAGATTTCGAGCAATCAATCCTCGGCGAACTCGAGCAAGCGATCGTCAATGCTGAAACTGAGATCAAACGCGCCCGCACCTTTGTCTGGTGGATGTTGTTACCAGTTGCTATTCCTTCCGGCCTCAATATGATCCAAAGGGGAGTTTCCATCTGGATAGGCCTATTGGTAGCAGGCATGTTTGCCTTGGGTTGGGCCGTTACCCAATGGGGACTCAAACGCAAACTCCTCCCACGCAAGCGTTCGCTAGAAGCGCTCCGACGCAAATTGGCGGAAAATGCTGAATGACAAATTGTATTGATTTACACTCTCTCAGCGGTGTAAAATCTTAGGCCGTTATTGGCATGAATTAAAATTCGGTAAACACCGCCTCGTCCATCTCTTCAAACACCGCAATTTCGGTCAGGTCGCGTTCGCCACGTTCTCCGCTAAGGAGGATAGCGCCATGCTGCTGATAGTCGATCCAAGACCAAGTAGAGCGCGCACTATCATCGGTCGCCTGAGGAAAATAGGACCATTGTTTGACGAGATGATCAGCCTGACTGACCCAAACATGATATTTGTTTTGAGGGGTTACGCCCACTTCTTTGAATGTCAAGGAAAGTACATCGGAAGCCTCGCCTAAATCAGTGCTATCTGTACCGACATAGTTGAGCGTCACACCAGAGTCTTTAAGTTTAAAAGGCATCACCAACCAATAGGAATCATTGATCCAAATGCGCTTGGCACGGTTCATCAATTTGGCGAGAGAATCGGCATCGGTAATCTCGGTACTGCCTACCATAGCACGGCCTTTACCGGTATCATAATTGGCAAGCAAAATCATAGAATCACTGGGGCTCTCAATCCGCACGCGTTTTTGCAGTTTATCCCAAGTGAGGGTGCGAAAGCCGAGGAAATTCCATTTAACAAAACGAGTCGCGTCCCAAGCGGCTCTACCGCCCATCGCCTCCATAGTTTGGTCAGCAATCGCGATCGCTT
>JBGCFA010000069.1:0-11120 GCA_045106675.1 Bacteroidia bacterium | reverse complement strand
CCCTAATGATAATGTGAAGGCGATTATTGAATCCTGAGCATTCCATTCAAACATGAGTCATCCGATACTACTACGCAGTATCGGATGACTCTTTTTTTGTGCTTCTCTCATAATAGCATTAAGCCCGATTTCTCATCAAATTATCTATTGGGGACTGATATATTTTGTGGTTTACATTCTCATTTCTGCTATTCATCCAAGCTAGGCGTTGTTCACGTAATTTCGATATTTTTCTTGTTAAAAGATTGTAGTATTCAGCGACAGCTTTTGACTCATCAACGACCTCAAGAGCAAAAGCTTTTGGCTCATCATCATTTGGCCATGTTGCAAATAAAAATCCTAGCAGCGTATTCTATTCAAGTCAAATCATTCAGATATGAAACACACAATCCTATTGGCCCTACTGGGCCTAAGCTTTTCCTATGTAGAGGCCCAAATGCCTCCCTCTTTTGAGTGGGGGACTTATTGGTTTGGTAATTCTGATGGTAGTTTCATCCATACAACTACTGACCCAATGGGCAATGTTCTAGTTGTCGGCGGAATAAATAGTGGTGGTGCAGATACATTGCATAATGGACATCAGTCGACAGTCATGGGTGTCAGCGATGGTTTCTTGATCAAACTAGATCCTAATGGGAATCGAATTTGGGGTACTTATTTTGGGGGGAATGGTTCTGATGAATTAAATGGAGTAATCACGGATCAAAATGGGAACATATTTGTCTGTGGTAGTACGAGTAGTAGCACAGGCTTAGCACAGAACGGCTTTCTCAATACTTATCAAGGGCTGGTAGATGCTGTATTGGCAAAATTTAGTTCTTCTGGCACACTCCTCTGGGCTACTTACTATGGGGGAAACGATTCCGAAAATGCGAGACAATTAACAGTAGATAAAAATGGGAATATCTATATTGTGGGTGTTACCGAAGGCGATAATGGCATCGCGTATAATGGTCATCAAAATACTCCATCAATTGGGTTTAATGACGCTTTTTTGGTGAAATTTGATAGCTCTGGAAATAGAGTTTGGGGTACTTACTATGGAGGTGAAGATTTGGAAGAAAAACCAACTGTGGTAGTAGATACCTTTGGTAATGTGTATCTCGGTGGATATACGACAAGCACACAAAATATCAGTTATAACGGACATCAAAATACCCGAATAGGCGATTATGATGCATTTATTGCCAAATTCGATGCGAATGGAATCCGTAAATGGGGCACTTACTATGGGGGATCGGGAGGAGATGGTTATGGCGAAACGGCTGTCGATTTTGAAGGAAACGTCTATTTGACAGGTTCTACAGATACTCCAGAAGCTGGTGCTATTGCTACTCCTGGTGCCCATCAAACTAACCTATTAGGTGGCGGAGATGGTTTTTTAGTGAAATTTGATAGTACGGGTACTCGATTGTGGGGAACTTACATTGGAGGAAATGATTATGATTCACCCCATCATATTGAAATTGGTCCATGTGGTAATATTTTTCTCGGAGGAAGTAGTTTGAGTACTTCTGGTTTATCACTAAATGGTTTCCAAAACTCCAATAATGGAATGTATGATAATTTTGTGGCAAAACTCTCTAGTGATGGAATCCTACTTTGGGCAACCTATTTAGGCGGTAGTGATAGTGATTATATTTTTGACATGAGCATTGGAGCTGATCAGTCCATTTATTTATCTGGTAATTCAAAGAGTATTGATCTTCCGTTTCAAAATTATGTGCCAGTTGCACCCGGAGGTTATTTTGATGATTCATTTGTCTGGAAACTAAGAGAGAATTACGTCAGTCTAACGGTTGCCGATTCTAGTTTGTGCGCAGATGCTTCGCCTATTCAATTGGTCGGTACGCCTAGCGGCGGAACGTATAGTGGAATGGGTGTACAAAACGGTTTTTTTGACCCGATAGGCTTAGTCCCCGGACAAAATTATTTACTCAATTATAGTCATACAGATTCGCTCGGGTGTCCAGGTACTGGGCGGGTAGAGATCGCTCTAAATGCGCTCCCCAATGTCAGTTTTAGCTTTGCTGATACCATTTGTGAAGAATCTAAAATCATCAACCTCAACGGCTCGCCCACGGGAGGTATCTATTCAGGTCCGGGCATTACTGATACTTTTTTTGATCCATTTGCTGCGGGCCAAGGTGTGCACCAACTAACTTATGCCTATACCGATAGTAATGGCTGCAACAGTGATACGATAATAGAGACCGTACTAATACTCCCTAATCCTACTCCTATTATTCTGGCCGTTGGAGATACTTTGACTACTAATTTAGCCGGGCTTTCTCATACTTGGTATCTCGATGGAGTTGCCCTGCCTGATACCGGGTCTCAGCTTATCAGTCAATCTACGGGAGTTTATACTGTAGTTGTGGACAATGGCTATTGTGGTTTATTTACCTCTGAATCATTTACACACATCCAAACCGCCATAGAATCAGATCTCTTTTCCAATGTCAAAATCTGGCTTACGCCTACAGGCCAACTGATGCTAGAGATGGGGGACTTTATTCCTTATGCTAATCTAAGCCTTTGGGATCTTCAAGCTAAACAATTGTGGTCCAGCGATGTAAATCAGTCATACTCTAAGTTCGATTTGCCCTCTTATAGCGCAGGAGTCTATATACTTAGATTCAGTACCCCTCAAGGAAGCAAAAATGTCAAGCTCCTTCTTCCTTAGATTGAGCCACAGTACATGAAAAACCCATACCTATGCAAGTTTACAACTGCATCGGTATGGGTGAATTCTTGCTGAATGGGGCTTGGTTTACATCTTCACCACCCGTCTCACTATTCCGCCAACGCGTAGCATATAAACTCCCGCAGGAAGCTCTGACACATCAATCGTCTCAGTATAGGATTGGCGACCTTCATCTATCGTACTGCTTTGCAGAACGCTCCCTTTCATATCTAACAATTGTAGATTGATGCCGCGATTATTCAAGGCATCGATTTCAATCGTGATACTGTTGGTGGTGGGATTAGGAAATACCTTAAGCTTGATATCATTGATCTCATCCTCTAGCGATGAAGCCGAAATGTTTACTGAAAAGGTGGTATCCATGCTGCCACAGTTATTGGTTGCCGTTAAGGTTACTGTATAAGTGCCGTTGAAATCATACAGATGAGAAGGCTCAAATCCGGTGTCGACAGTGCTACCATCACCAAAGTCCCAACTATAAGTCGTCGCATCTTGAGAACTGTTTTGAAAAATCACCACACCTCCACTGATGATATAGTTACCCGAAGGAGTTGGCAAAGGATCTACAAATACAATCACCGAATCTTGACCCGTACAGCCTACGTTGTCGATGGCAGTAACGATATATTGGGTTTGTTCTGTCGGAGTGACCGTGATACTGCTCCCCGTCTGACTATTGCTCCAACTGTAGGCACTGCCTCCACTTACGCTCAAGGTCGCACTTTCTCCTTCACAAATGGTTCGATCCATACCCGCGTCAGGAGTAGGCGCAGATTGTACATTGACCGTTACACTATCCGTATTTTGGCAACCGTTTTGATCCGTGATGAGGACACCATAGGTGGTATTACTGCCGGGCAGAACGCTTATACTCTGGGTGCTCTGACCTGTACTCCATAAGTAACTGCTAGAAATCGAGCAAAACAGCATCGTCGAATCTCCTGAACAGATCGTTTGATCTGGCCCAGCGTTCACCGTAGGTGTGGTCAAAACCTCTAACAATTGACTTGCATCGCTGCTACAGCCATTGGTGCCAGTTACAGAATATGTAATATTGAACTGGCCCGGACCGACCTGCGAAGGATCAAACATATTATTGCTCACCGCAGACCCACTATAGCTACCTCCCAAAGGCATCCCACCAGACAACTGGATGATGCCAGACTCAGGACAGATACTCGTAAAAGTATCTAGGGTGACCACTGGCAGACTCAAGACCTCCACGTTCCGCGCAGCGGAGTCGGTACAACCGTTGGCATCAGTATAAATATAGTTGAGCGGATAAATGCCGACACCAGCTGTGGCAGGATCAAATACACCTCCCGAGACTCCTGTGCCCGAATAAACCCCTCCCAACGGCAGACCAGTACCCAATGTCAAAGCTTGCGCATTGAGACAGAGGGGATTGATCGTGTCAAAAAGTACGGTCGGTAAAGGATTGATTAGTACGCTTACAGGCGTTGCCGTCGCTGAGCAATTGAGATCAGTAATCACAACACCGTACATACCACTGCTTTGGGCTACATAGGTCGAGCTAGTTGCACCATTTATATCATTACCATTGAGTTGCCATTGGTAGTTTGGCCCTCCAACCGTTACGGCGGATAAACTGACGCTATCTCCTTGGCATACACTCAAGGAACCAGCAGAGCTAATGTTGACATTGAGATTTTGAGTGCCGAGTATATATTCTCCCGCTACTGCGCCAAGAATGTTAAGGCGGCCTGTGGCCATATAATTGGTTGCGTTTTCATCTGCCCAAGTGGTGCTGGCGTTGTTCGCTCGACTGGCAAGATCTATTTCACAAGCATTGAGAATCAGTGGATTACTCGCATAAAAATAATCGAGTTCAAAACTGGGATTGGTGCCTCCATTGGCATATATACCCCAATAGCGAGTCGAATCGAGTTCAGACATGCTTGTAGGAGGTGTCAGCTCATTAGCTACTCCATCTACGCGATAAAGGTGAAGCGAAGTCGGGCTACCAGTGATATTGAGCAGGCTCATCGCATCACCATTGGGGTGAGGGAGATTCAATGAAGTACCTCCTGTTTGAAGATAGACACTTTCGTTGCCGATGGGTGCTCCTGAAGTAGCCCAAGTAGGACTGCCGATCAAAGTGGCATTGAAGTTAGAACCAATGGTAGTTGCTGTTGTTGTACCACTTCCTTCGTCTAGCTCCCAATAGCCCATTAAATTGGTGAAATTTGGATGACTACTGACGATTTTTCGACACATCCAATCTTGCATGATAGTGGGAGTAAGGGCCTGATCCCAGATACGTATTTCGTCTATCTGTCCATCAAAAAGGCGGTTGCCACCTGTATTGAAGGACAACTGACCGATGCGCACATCATAAGGACTTGGAGAAAGTGTACCTACATGATTGGTAACACCGACTTGGATGCCGTTGACAAAAATACGAATCGCTAAACCATCATAAGTGCCTGCAACGTGATACCATTTGTTAGGAGCCATTACCGCGGCAGAAAGGACTTCATGCCAGACGCCATTGTCTCCAATATTGAAGGACAAGCGTCCTCCTTGACCACATCTAAAGGCATAGCCTTGATTACCACTTCCCCAACCTTCTTTATTGACAATCGAGTTGCTCCAAGGATTGGGACCATAGCTATCTGCTTTGATCCATGCTTCTACTGTAATGTTTGGAGTGTTTAAGGTCGGATTATTGGGGATGTTGATGTAATCATTGACTCCATCAAGATTGACCGTTGACCCTGAGCCTGGGACTTGTGCTAAGGCTAAGGCTGTGGCAAAACAAAAAGACAAAAGTAAAGTAAGGGTTTTCATAGGAGATAATTTATGTATGTCACCAAATGGGCTTAAATAGTAACATACATATACCCCCGTGTAAAATCAACTGAGTCCGCTACTTACGGGCAAACAAATTGTACTTCACGATGGCGTAAATTGCTCGAAATCCATCTTTCCAGTTGATTTTTTTTCCTTCGGCATAGGTTCGACCATAATAAGAAATCCCCACCTCATAGATTCTGATGTCCTTGACCCTTGAAATTTTAGCAGTTACTTCTGGTTCAAAGCCAAAACGCTTCTCCTTTAGTTTGAGTTTTTGCAGGGTAGGAGTATGGAAGAGTTTATAGCAGGTCTCCATGTCCGTCAAATTGAGATTGGTAAACATATTGGAGAGGCTCGTCAAGAACTTATTGCCCAATGTGTGCCAGTAAAATAATATCCGATGCGGCTTGCCACCCATAAAACGACTGCCATAGACTACATCTGCACTCCCATTGACGATGGGTTTGAGGAGGAGATTATACTCCTCAGGGTCGTATTCGAGATCGGCATCTTGGATGATTGTAAATTCGCCCGTGGCCAAGGAGATGCCAGTGTGGAGGGCGGCCCCCTTACCTTGATTTACTTCATGAGCAAAGTAACGGATATTCATCTCTGGATTGGCCTCCATATATGCTTTGATCTGCTCCTCAGTATTGTCTTTGGAGCAATCATTGATGATCAGTAACTCTTTTTGAATGTCCGCTACTAATACAACGGCAGCGATACGATCGAGGATCATATGGATGGTGGCCCCTTCATTATAGGCCGGGATTACGATGGACAGTTTTTCAATCCGCTTCATGCAACATGGCAATTAAGTAGTAGGGTGAAATGGCCTGTTTTGCTGTTCCTCCCCCTCCCGTACAGTTGTCGGGACTCTCCAAAGGGGGATAAGCTACGCTTTGCAGAGCAATGTCCCCCTTTGGAGGGGGCAGGGGGAGGACTTAAGTATATATTAAGGCCCTTTCTTAATCTACGCTAGCAATTAAGCCTCAAAGATAGTTCATCCCAGATTAGCATTGAAATCACCAAATAAAATCGAGAAATTACGTCTATGATAGACTACTTCGCGACTGACAAACTTCGGGAGCTTTATCCCCGCGTAAAAGCGTTCCTCGAAGAGGAGATATACCCCATCGAAATGGAACTGATGCACATGCCCTTCAAAGAGGCAGCCAAACGATTGAGGGGCCTCAAAGACAAGGTGAAAGCGACTGGCGCATGGAATCCTTATCACCCGGTCGAATATGGCGGGGCGGGTTTGACCTTGATGGAAGTGGCGCAATTGGGTGAATTATTGGCGACTACTCCTTATGGGCATTTTACGTTCAACTGTCAGGCTCCTGATGCGGGTAATATCGAATTGCTGATGCATTATGCGGGTGAAGAGATGCGCGAAAAGTATCTCTTTCCGTCTCTCGAAGGAGATATTCGCTCTTGCTTCTCGATGACAGAGCCCAATAATGCGGGTTCTAATCCGGTCAAAATGAGTACCGTTGCAGTACGCGAAGGCGACGAATACGTGATCAACGGCCACAAATGGTTTACTTCTTCTGCGGATGGAGCAGCCTTTGCGATCGTAATGGCGATCACCAATCCTGAGTCCTCAAATCCTTATGGGCGAGCGAGTATGATCATCGTGCCTACTGATACGCCGGGCTTTGAGTTTGTACGTAACATCCCTGTGATGGGCCATGCTGGCGAAGGTTGGGCTAGTCATGCTGAGATCAAATACAATGATTGTCGTGTGCCCGTGAGCAATTTGATTGGCCCCGAAGGTGGTGGGTTTTTGCTGGCTCAGCAACGCTTAGGTCCCGGTCGCATCCACCATTGTATGCGTTGGATTGGGGTCAGTGAACGAAGCTTTGATATGATGTGTCAGCGTGCCGCAACGCGCGAGATCGGTGATGGGATGATGCTCGGGCAAAAGCAAATGGTTCAATCCATGATTGCCGATAGTCGTGCCGAAATTGATGCTGCGAGATTGATGGTGTTGAATGCTGCCTATGTCATGGAAACAGACGGTCATAAAGCTGCCGCAACCGAAATCTCAACTATCAAGTTTTATGTCGCCAATGTCATGCAGCGTGTGGTCGATAGAGCGATTCAAGTACATGGTGCCTTAGGGGTTACGGATGATACGATCTTGTCTTATTTCTACCGTGAAGAGCGTGGTGCTCGCATTTATGATGGTCCAGACGAGGCCCACAAAGCCTCATTAGCGCGTAAAATCCTCAAAAAATATGGCTTAGTCATTCGCCAGAACCGTAAAGTCGTCAAGCAATAGTCTTTGTTTGATGGCCAATACGATATATCTAATCCGACACGGACAGGCCTCCTTTATGGCCGAAAATTACGACCAATTGTCTCCGCTTGGCTATGCTCAGGCGGAGGCTTTAGGTAGCTGGTGGGAGGGTTCATTGGCAGTTCCTGATCAGATTGCCCATGGTAGCCTCCATCGGCAACGCCAAACTTGGGAAGCGTTCCGCGAAGCGACTCCCCAAAAACTGCCCACTGCGCAGACGGTAGAAGGCCTCAATGAACATCAAGGCACAGAAGTTTTGCAACATCATCGAGGAGAGGCAAGCGTTCCGCAAAGCAAAAAAGAAGCTTTGCAGCAATTTTTCAAGATGAATATGCGGTGGTTGGCGGACGAGATTGATAGTGGGCCTTTTGAGCCTTGGGCTGATTTTCAGATTCGAGTGAGAACTACTTTAGCGTCGCTATTCGCGGAACTCGAGGCTGGGCAGTCGCTAGCACTGATCACTTCAGGGGGCGTAATCGCTACCGGAATTGGGATGGCTTTGGGGATGAATGATGAAAAAATAATGGAGCTCAATTGGCAGATTCGCAACAGCAGTATATCAGTCTTACAGCATAGTAAGGGGCGTTTGTTTTTGAGAGACTACAATTGGGTGCCTCATCTTCGCAAAGAGCAAATCACTTATGTCTAAGCGTTTTTCACGCTTTTTTGGCCCCAAAGTTTCCACCAATTACGTTTACGTCTACTTTTGCCGTGGACCTCTTTGAGGACGATTGCCTTGCCTCTAAGCCCTACTTTTTCGGTTAGCGCCTCCTCGGCGAACACACGAACCTCTTCATGGGGATCTTGCAAAGCCAATTTGAGTAAATCCATGGCTTCTTCACCTTCGCAAAAACGCAATCCTCTGACAGCGTGATAACGAATCACTGCGAGTTTGTCTTTGCCAGCATAGTAATCATCTTCCCCGTGGATATCAGTGCGGCCGATGGTGACAAAATGCTTCCATCCGGCTAGAGAGGCAGCTCCGCCAATGGCGGCTAAAGCCTCTACGGCCAGCGCAACCGTCCCAATACGGGTGGTTTTGAAAGGACTCTGATCCTCAGAACTAGTTAAAGGATCGAAACTCAAGATGTAGAGCAAGCCTGGGATGGCGCGTTTTTCGTGGAAGGCAATCAACTGATGAATGACTTCTTCCACAAACGGCTTCCCAAAAGGATATTCAGGAGGTGGGACTTCAGGTATTTTTTCGAGAACTTTTACCAATCGGTCTCTTAGTTCTGGGCTGTCGGGTGGATGCAACCAAACTGTGCGTGTATTGGGATAGCTACCATCATTGATATAGACTGGGCCAACAGGAACCTCTACCCGATCAGGATTGTGGTGTGGATGATTGGCGCAATAAGTCCAAAATGGCTTAGAGATTTCAATATTTCGGATGCTACAATTAGCCGCTAGCTCGCCTTCGTCATCTCCTTGATGAAGATTTCGGGTATTAAACCAACAAGTACCACAACAATCAGATCCTCCGTTAGACATGAAAAAGATTAGACAAAACTAGGGTGAAATAGTGCGAGGGCAAGCTAATGATTTTTCAGCTGCTTTCAGACGCACTGCGTTTTAAAAACGCAGTGCGTCTTGAAACTATTTCATTTTAAACGCTTCTCCTAAATCTTTTTAGCAAGCGGTATGCATTTATCAGTAAGCGGTAAAGTATGTTACTGCTATCGATTAAGATTAATCCGCTCCACTACTTTTTGATGGCGAATAGTGTCTTCTATTTCAAGTAAATAAAGCCCATTAGGCAGTGCCGCTAGATTTACTTCTTTGGTGGCGATATGGGTAGAGAGCAAGGCGCCATCGAGACTATAAACGCGGACCTTTAGGTATTCTGTCCTTTCTGATTGGATGAAGATTTTGCCTCTGCTAGGGTTGGGATAGATGCTCAACGCTGAGCCAGCCAACTCATTAATCGCGGTAGTCGTGAAGATGACCTCTTGGCTTGCGGTATCAATTAGCCCACAGCGAGTCGCAATAAGGTGAATCAAATAAGTCCCTTCTGCGAGATAGTCGTGGCTTGGATCAGGATCAGTCGAAAAATTTCCATCTCCAAAGTCCCAATAAAACGAATCCGCATTGACTACATTATTGGTAAAACTGAAGGAATTGAGAGACTGCGTATAAGTGAAATCTGCCGTTGGATCGTATCTGCCTACATTCCATTTGCTGAGGCTGTCAAAAGCTACTTCTTTAGCGGCTAATTTGATTTGGTCAGCAGTGGCGGCGGATAAACTAGAGTTGAAGGTGATGAGGGTCGGATCTTTTTGCAGAATGAGCGCATAAAAAGTACAAGCAGCGGCATAAGAACCAGTAGGGTTGGGGTGAGACCCATCAGTGGCATAAAGGTCAATTTGGGGATGATTGGTGCGTAGATTTCGCCAGACTGCGCCTACGGGCGACACATAGGCTTCATTCATCTCTCCCATCATTTGATATCGAAGATTGAGTAGATCGTCCATACCTTCATACGTACAGATTGGCGGCCATGCTGCACAATTGCCTTGGTCTCCATTTTCTCGTCCCCAAGTCATGTAAAACATTGGACGGGTGCAGCTATTGTTGGCTCTGATCGAGTCGCATAATTGGGCCGCATACGGGAAGGTTTGAAGGCTCACTTGGTCAATGTGGAAAGAAGGCTCTTGGCTCTGCGCTTGTATAACCACGTACTTCCAATTATCTGAAGCTATTTTGGCTAAGGTATTAGCGTTAGTGGTATGCGAGGCAAGATTTGCTCCTCCGGGTGTGCTCTGTTCTGTAGTGATAGTATCACCTGTTGAGAGAGCTGTATTCCGGATCAATTTGGGTAAATCATTTCGGTAAGTATAGCTATTGCCAATGAACAAAACTTTATGCGTTTGCGCATGCAGGCAGGTCCCTAGCAATAGGGCTGTAATGAGCAGAGGGTATTTCATGACGATCTAATATGAAGACATACCGCCATCTATGCGATGGACGGTTCCAGTAATATAACGACTGCTTTCCTCACAAAGGAATACGGCCAATCGGGCTACTTCATCTGGGGTGCCATATCTACGAAAAGGAATTCTTTGTTCGAGATAGGAACGGCCGATCTCAGGTTTGGCCGCTGAGATGCTTTTTTCTAAGTCGCGGACCATATCAGTTTCGATAGGACCGGGATTGACGGTATTGACATTGATGTTATAGCGAGCCCATTCGGCGGCGGCAGATTTTGCTAGTCCGATCACACCGTGTTTACTGGCAGCATAGACACTTGCCTTTGGCGAACCCATGAGTCCCGCCATCGAAGAGGTAATC
>JBGCFA010000068.1:0-10589 GCA_045106675.1 Bacteroidia bacterium | reverse complement strand
GCGATGTTTTTGCAGGAGTTTATGCTCTAGCTTGATACGCTGATCTATCCCTAAGCCTTGACGATAAGTTTCGCCTTGCGCAACCATTGGAATAGGTGTTTGATTGACATATTGTCCATCCAAAAAGACGCTCGCTTTGCCCGGTAAAAGTGGATAATCAGACTCATTGGTGAGTTCGGCTTGTAGATAGACTTTAGATTGCAAGCGAGGGATACAGAGATAATAAAATTTAGTAGGCAATTCTAAAGAACGAATATGCACCTCATGAGCTTGATTATCTGTAGGCACATCAAAAACTCCCTCCAAACTAAATGAAGTCGATAGCACTCCACTTTCTACGACAGACTCTTTACGCTTAGCCGATGGAGTTTGGGGGGCCATATCAGCCTCTTCTGCCATAGGCATAGAGCGGCTTGCCATTTTTTTCGGCGCTGCCGAACGCACCATTTTGGGCGCACCTCCAAAAGCAGCATCTGCAATTACCGTTGGCTTAGGACGCACAAATTGAGGTCGCAGTTCTGGCGGATTACCGCTGATGCTAGGCTGTGAAGTAGATAGAGCAAGATTTACTCCATTCCAGTCTTCGCCCGTATTTTGTCGGACTTGCGCTTTATAGACGCAGGTCAAGCGTTCCTCGCCAGAGTCCACCCTCAGATCATATAAAGGCTTCCAACTCGCATCATTGACGAGATATTTGAGTCCTAATTGGATTTTGCTGTCCTTTTCGACTTCGACTCTTAGTCGAACGTTAAAGTCCCTCGCTTGATTGCGACCTAAATCTTGAATCTGGCGACGGACTTGGTCTAATTTTTTTTGGGTATCGATTAGATCCTTTTCGAGGGACAACAGATCCGTATCTAAGCGTTCAAGCTGATTGCCATAAAACTGTAGCAGTTTTTGCCAATTATCAGGCGACCATTCCGCTTCATGGCTTTGCTCTGTGGCAGTAGTTACTCGATTGCCAAGTCCAATGACAAAGTTTTTTTGCTGTTGCAGGCGAGTCTGGCGGCTGACTTGGTTTTTGTGGACTTGCAAAAGTCGTTCTTCTTCCTCTTTAAATACTTTGAGTTTAGGGTGGCCTTGTTCGGTTAATTGTTGGCGTTCAGTACGGATATCAAATAACCATAAATTGTCTGAGGCAAGGACTTGTACACTTTGCGGACTGAGCTTATCGGTAAGATGGGCAAAGACCAATTCATGGCTGCCGGCGGATAGTTCTATTTCAGCACTACGCTCTATCTCGGCTTGATTGGGATAAACCGTAACCCTATTGATCTTGGAAGAAATATTCTGCATATGGGAAAATAGAAAATGTCTAGCGAATCTTTATCCGTTTTTGCTCGTTTTGACCAAAAAAGAGGGGGAAATACATCATTTCGGCCCTCGCCGTCCTCAAATTGAATCCTCCGCCAAATCTCGGCATCAATTTTACTTCAAAACGATGCGTTCCCGCAGGGAGTCTTCGACAATAAATCTCGGTCTGCTCACGCTTATACTCGCGATAGCTCTCCCCGGCCCACCAAACTCGCTTCTCCGCATAGCTACAGCCTGCTGGAATCGGAACCTGCAAGGACAGATACTCTGCTTCAGATTGCAATTTCACCTCTGTGATCAAGCGTACTCCCTCCCCTGCTTTGAGTTCGGTCAAAGTATCATTGTCCACATTGAGAAAGTAGGTTTTTACCTCAAAAGGAGATTGAGCCGCTTTGGGAGCAGGATTCCAATAGTTTTGATAAGCAGTCGCATAAACTGGCAAACGCCCATCAAACTTTATATCAAGTTGAGCGTTCGCGCCTAGCGTATCTCGATAGGGAAACTGACTGATCAGCTCACCATCAATCCAAATCTGAGGCTTCAAATCAGCACCTTGTTCTGCCAGTAAATCTGGCAAAATCGCAGCTAATGCATTCGCAGATTCATAAGTATTGCGCCAATAATAAGGCTTGCGGCCCGCCAACAAATAATTGAGCGTTAGCGCAGCTTCCCGCTGATACGCCTCCTCTGATCGCAGCAATTCGAAAACCCTTAGGCTCGTCAAAAATGCATTATTGGTTACTCTATAGGATTCTTCTCCCCCAAAGAGCGTCCCAAATTGAGTCTTCTTTTGGTTGGACAATAATGAATCCATCTCCATCGGCAAATCGTAGCGTTGGCGCAGCAGATAGTTTTCGACCAGATAGCGACTATGTCCATAACTCGCTGGCAATAAGCTATCTAAAATCGACTGATAATCGAGCTTTGCGTCCATCTGACTGAGGAGATCCAAAGCTCGATATTGATCCAGCACAGCATAAGTCTCTAAATTAAATAGCAAGCTCGCCTTGATATCCTCCTCACGAAAATCTACCGTAAAACCTTCTGCTCTCGCTAGCATCAGCGCCTCTATTACATGTAGACTGACCCACATATTGCCGTCCATCTCAGGCCACCAACCCCAACTCGCATCTTTATTTTGATTACGGATCAATTTTTTGATCAATCGTTTGATTTGAGCGTCCGCAGAGAAGTTTTCGCCTAATTGCTCGCTGATTTTACGCTCGTATAGAAAAGCAGTCAATTTAGAAGCTGTCTGCTCATTACAGGCATGCGGATAGTTGCGTAGTCGCCTAAGCTCAGAACGTAAACTAGAAAGCAGGTCCGCCTCCACATTGATATAGAGCGGCCCCATCGTCCGATCTCCTCGATATGTCAAACTAGTGTCCTGCCAAAAAGCCCAAAAGGCACCTTCTGATTCTTCAATGCCCGGACGATAAAGGGGTATATCACGCTGTTCACCATCTTGATATCCGTCGCTTTTGCGTGTCAGTTGATAACGAAATTGCAGACTATCCAGAGCACTTTGTGGAACGCGAAAGTAGGCGGTATCCAATACTGCATTGCTCAACTGGTGATTGCTGCGCAGAACGATAGAGTCCTCCATCGCGAACTCGGTATCGATTTCGAAGGTATCGCCACTATAATTGATGCTTTTGCCAATCAAACGGACCGAATCTCCGGGGATCAAAAAACGCGGTAAAACGATTTGACCTGAAAGCATACGATAGGCTTGCATTTGGCTGGTCGTCTTACCCAGTTGACGCTGATCATTGTGTCCGAGCGCAAAGAGATCCCACTGGGTGATATCGTCAGGGATGCGTGCCTGAACCTCCACTGTGCCATCTGCTCCGGTTTTGAGATTGGGATACCAAAAGGCATAGTCGCGGAAGTTGGTGCGGAGAGAGGAAGCCTTGGCGTCGCCAAAGGGGATTTCCAACTCGTTTTCCGCCTCAGAATCTGCGGTATTATTCAATAAGCCATCTGAATTCCTAGCTTGATTTACTTTGTTTGGCGGTTCGGCAAGCGATTTTCTTTTTAATTTTCGATTGGGTGGCAAGCCTCTCATTGGGATACTATTAACCTGAGAGATAGTGGCTTTGACATTCTTTCTTTCTGTGGATGCATACCCAATAACTTTCACCTCATCTAAATACATAGCTACTGTATCAAACTTTGCACCCGAATTTAGATCTGTGTAAAACTCCCCATTCCACTCATGGATCGAAAAAACTTGCTTAGCTGTTCCTCCGAGATATTTTACGTGTAATTCAAATGTAGAAGCTATAACGGGTATAGTGAACCATCCATTTTCGTCTGTATTCCCACCGGAACGAAAAAAGCCATCCTCATCAAAATGTAGCACTGTAGCAAAGGATAATGGCTCACCACTTTCTCTATCCAGAATTCTCCCATTTATTCGATAGGCAAAACCACTTGAGGCATCCGCAATTCTAAGACTATCTCTTGCCATAGCTTCAGTTTCCGCTAGTCTCTTCAAAAAGAGTTTTTTTGCTGTATCCGTAACTGATTCCACCATTGACGGCTCCCATCTATGATAGTTGATTCCCTTCTCACGAAGACTCACTGAGGGTGTTTGTAAATAGGTCGATATATCATTTTTGTCCCCCATCCAATAGTTGAGACGATAGTTACCGACGGGCAAGGCATTTAATTCAGACACATATCTGGGGTAAATACGTTGTGGCAAGGAATCTTCCCCTATGATTTCAGTAAAAAGGACTCTCTCTTGCAGACTCTCGGGAAGACTAGCCAGTAAGCGACAGTCTTTTTTCTGGTTTTGATAGGGGATCAAACTCCAAAGGACCTGCGCTTGATTACTTCCAATATTTTTTGTTTCAAAAACTTCCTTCGCAGGCAACTTACGTACCCCTGAGATTTCATAAGGCTCCCCAGTACGGCGATATAATCTGACGTGCTTTGATGTCATCAGCCTAGCGGGGTTCAACTGAGCGTATTGAGGAAATATCTCATAGCTATAGCCTTGTTTTTTGGGGATTTCATAGCCCCATCCCTCGCCCCGAATTGTGAGTGAAGTATTGGGGGTAAATGGCCCTAATAAATAATTGCCAGAGGTACTAGACTCCAAATAATGCAGCGTCTGCCCTTGCTGCACACTCACTTTGGATTGGAAGGGGAAGCGAAAATAGGTGAAGTAATTACGAATGAGTGCGCGTTCGGTGACACTTAGTTCCGGCTTTGCCGAACGCCATGTCGTGTGCGAAGCTAACTTTGTTTGGTCAACACTGACGATCGTTTTTTGACCTGCGGCCAGCCATACGCTGTCCATACTGATCTCTCTGTCCCACAGTCTAATCCGGATATTGTGATAGCCTTCCAAGGTTCGAAAGGAAAAAGGGAAAATCCGTTGAGCTTCATAATAGACAGGACGTTCGTCTAGATAGATGATGATGGGCTCACATTGTAAGCCCTGATGAAAAACATAGGGAGCAAACTGGGCTAAAGTATCCTCAATCGGGAAAGAATATTGATAGCGTTCCCCAGCGGGATAACGAAAATGATACCAAGCCAAAGTGTCCAAACCTGCTTTAGCGGCCCATGCGGGATAATCTAATAGGCGCGATTTATTCGTATCATCAAAGCGAGATTGTCGATTGAAGCTCCGTTTTCCAATCCGATTTTCCCATTGAGGCGCGTAGATCGGCATAGAGGGAGCTTGTGGTTTTTTAAACTTGGCGGTATAGCCATAGAGAGCGAGATCAAAGTCAACGATAGCCTGACTATCGACATCAGTAGCCGTAATTTTGATCGGCACGAGGCTCCCCGGAGCTACTTGTTCAGGGTGTTCAAGATTTAGGTTGACCTGATTGGGATACCAACGAAAACGGTAGTTTTGTTCGATCACCTGCCCTTTCCAGACGTGGCGAGTGGAGAGGAAGTAATATTCGCGTTCGCTGACAGCGCGCCTCAATTGAAGTTGCTCAGCTTGGCCTTGCTCCAATAATTTATTACCCCGAAAGAGACTATACCAAATGGGCAAATTTCGTGGGTTTTGGGTCTGAATGACTAAGGAATCTCTCGTCCGATTGCCAGCTATCCCCACCATAGGTTCTCCCATATCAAAGCTAAGCTGATGATCCTTGGTAATGACTTTTACATGACTAAACGTTCCCCGCAGGGGCAATGTAAAAGGTAGCTGAAGCGAATCCTCCCAGATTGGGTTTCGCCATTGGTCTAGCAATTGTACCCAAGCCATTTTGGCTACACTTTGCCCTTTTTCTTGGTAAATAATCTGGAGAGAGTCGAGTCGGTCCCTGAAAGCTAGATTACTCTCTCGATGTTTATATTGGAGATTTTCGGTGAAGGATTGAGTCTCGTTATCGCTTGTGCTGATCGTGGCATTTAACTGAGTACGAAAGATCGCGCTTGGCCAAACCGAATCAGGAATAGCGACCTGAGTCTCTCCGACAGGATCAAGTGCTTGTTGCCATTGCCAAAGCGTGTCAGAAATGAATACAGCACTAGCTCTCCATTTGATCTCTCCTCCAAGTTGATTGATCAAATAAAGCTTGATTCGTGCATCGGGCGCAGGCAGATCATTTTCGTCCTTGGCGGAAGCGTAAATATTGATCGGAATGCCTGCAAAAACCTTATTGCTATCGACTCGCATAGCAAATTTCACGCGACTCAGCTCATAGTCTTCATAGCGAAAGCTACCGCTGGCATTGATGGTTTTATTGCCTTGCTCTAGATAAATAGTATAGTAGCGATCTAATTGTAGTTTGAGACTATCAGTCAGTACCCAATCAATCATATACACGCCAGGGCGAGGATGTTGAAGAGGGACATCAAGTCGCTTACCGTCCCGGTTGCGGGTAAATGCTTTGATTTCTTTGTCAACGGGAGCGCCATTTTTACGTTTGAGGAGGACAAATTTTGCCCGAAGGGTATCAGCTTGGCGGTAAATTGGCTTATTAAAGGCTACATAAGATCGATAGCGATTTTGCGGCTTATAGAAGGCCTGGCTTCGCTGAACGATTCTATACCACCAATCACGGGGCATCGATAAAAATCGATAAGGGCGAACAATCGCATAGCCCAATCGGTACAAACGCCAACTGATCAGTCGTAGAGTAGGCAGATTGAACACCCAGCCGTAAAAAGTACGGAAATTTCGTTCTTGGTCCTTCCTGTTGAGATTGTACCAGTTTTTTTGGCCGAGATAACTGATCTCAACTAATCCACCTCGCTTGCGATTGGGTGCATAATAAGTTTTACTTTCGGCATCATAAGCGAGAGAGCGATCATCTATGCTTATTTCCGCCTCGGAGATTGCTTTGCCCTGCGGATCAAAGACCATAAGATGCAAAGCCCGCTTGTCATTGAGCACTTCCAACTGTAAAGGCATGATGGGTAGATACCGGATATGAAGCTGGGCATCTTGGACATAGGTTTCCAAATAATGGCCCGGAGGCAAAGAAGCTGGCTGGCCATACACACTCAAAAATGAATCCACCAATTGGGTAAAAGCCGATTCGCCTAAGGCTAAGGGCCCCTTTTGGTAGAGGGTTTTGGCATCCGCATCAGTCAAAGAATAGACATAGGTATATTGACTCGCTCTGGCACTTTGCAAAAGGTCTTGTGCCAAGCATTGTGAAGCGAGAAAAAATAATATCAGGAGGGTCAGGAAGCGCATAGATTTGTAAAAAGTATACCGACTAATATTATACAGATAAGCGATAGGCCAAGATTGCACAAATTTTAGCCAAAGCTTACATAAAAACACTTTGATACTCGTAATTTAAATTACCATTCAAACAATGATATAATAGATTAGTTCACCTATTTGTACCATACAGCTAGTTCATACGATGGAATATTCACATAAATGCGTTTATTTGCCTGATTGAGCTACTTCTATATTGCCTATCAGCGATAGCTTTTTGTAATTTGTGAGTTCAATTTTGCTATTAATTTTTTCCCTAAATGCAACGCAAAGCCCCCTATACTTACACGCTGCTCTTACTAATAAGTCTAGTTGGACTACATACATCTTTCAACACCTTATCAGCCCAAAATACTCGTTGGGTAACAGTTGACACGATGCGTGCCGACCCTCAAGCTTACCAAACCCGCGTTTATCCGAGAAACCGAAGCTTGAGTCAAACTAGAGCGGGAAATGCCACTCAACCTTTTATTGTTGATTATACAGGCTTTAGCCCTGCTGCCCAAACTGCATTTGATTATGCTATCAGTATTTGGGCTAGTGAATTATTTGGAATGGTGCCGATCAATGTAGAAGTGAGTTTTACGCCTCTTACAGCTACAACCTTAGCCGCAGCGAGTGCCAATCTTATCTATTCAGGCAACGCAAGCCTGCCGATCCCAGGTGCATCTTACCCCTCGGCTTTGATCAATCAGTACCAAGGTTGCGACTTGGCTCCTGCAACTGCAGACATCAACATCGTATTTAATAGTAATATCAGTTGGTATTTCGGAACCGATTTAGCGACCCCCATAACCGAATATGATTTTGTATCAGTGGCATTGCATGAGTTAGGACATGGATTAGGCTTTTTTGGAACGGGTAAGTTTGATGATGGAGCTGGCCTTGCAGAATGTGATGGTACCGCGAACAATGGTTGTATTGGCTTACCGAATGGAGGAATCAACTACTCTGGCAACCTTATGGTATATGATCGATACGTGGCCAATGGCGGAGGATTGGACATCAATACCTTTACCAATCCCTCAGGCAATATGGGGCTGCAACTGACTGGCGATGATCTATTTTGGCAGGGTGCCAACGGTATAGTAGCAAATGGCGGCATGAGTCCGAAACTATATTTGCCAGCTACTTTCCAACTTGGTTCTAGCTATTCACATTTGGATGAAGCTACTTATCCCGCGGGTAATCTACATTCACTCATGACTCCCGCCATTGGTGCAGGAGAAGCGATTCATAATATTGGAGATGTATGCCGAGGCATGCTTCAAGATATGGGATGGACTTTGGCCAATAGTCCCCAAACCAGATTTGAAGTCCGTACAGTTGGGTATTCTGGTCTAATGCATGCCTTCACCGACGCATCTGCCCAAGCAGTGAGTTGGGAATGGGATTTTAACAATGATGGCTTCATAGATAATATCAGTCAGAATCCAACTCATTCGTATGTGGCGCCTGGGACAAATACAGTTACCCTAACCATCAATGGTAATCCAAGTCTTACCTATCAACAAGATGTGGAAGTCTATGAGGTTCCCAATATTCCCTTTTTGCTAGATTTTGATTTAACAGAGAGTGGTTTTTATCCCAACGGAGCCAGTTGCGATCAATGGCAATGGTCTGACGGTACAGGTAAAAATTCTTATAAGCCTTCTAATTTCCCAGTACCTCAATTTGGGAGCAATAGCTGGTTTACTAGAGCCAATGGCAATCATGGAGCCAACGGATTGTACTATCTGGAAACCATGCCCTTTAACTTTGTAGGGGCTGTTGGGGATTACTTTCTTGACTTTGAATTTAGAGCTGCTCTGTCCACCGATGCGGGTATGAATATGGAGTACTCTACTGATGGCGGGCTTTCTTGGCAAATATTAGGCCCATTGGGAGCGGCTGATCCAGATGCAATCAATGATTGGTACGATCAGGCCAATGTCGTCAGCCTTAGTGGAGAACCGGGCTGGGCTCCTCCGACGACTCAAGCTTTTACCATTTTCACGCCTAGTTTTAGGATCAATGTGGTCAAGGGATTTCCTGATGTACGTTTTAGGCTCAAGTTTGGTAGTGGTAGCAGCAACTTCCTTGATGGATTTCAAGTAGATAATTTTGAGATCAGTGGCAGCGTGCTGGACGCAAGTAGTCAATTACAGTTAGCGGGTCGCCAAAGCAATGATGAGCATCAACTCAACTGGACTACTCTCACACCGCTTAATAATATCAAATCATTTACCATCGAGCGTGCAAGCCTAAATAGTGATTTTGTAGATGTACAAAGCCTTAGCGCCGAGACAACTCAATCTAACTATAGCTTGAGTTTACAAGATCTATTGCCGGGCCTTAACCGTTATCGCGTTCGCCAATTGGCGAAAAACGGTGAACTCCTTTGGTCAGATATAGTGGAGTTACAGCATCATACGAATCAACTAGCCCGCTTATATCCAAACCCTGCCTCCACCACAGTCTGGTTTGAATGGTATAATCCAGCAGGAGAAAACGCGAAGATTAGTTTGCTCAATTTAAATGGACAAACAGTCTGGGAACGAAACGTTCCCGAGCAGGGACTAATACAAAAAGGATTGGATATCAGCGACTTAGCCGCAGGAGTCTATCTATATCAGATTCAAACTGAGAGTCTAAACCAAAGAGGGAAATTGGTGATACAATAGAGGGCATAGCGTTCCGCACAGCGAGAAGGGGAATGAGAAGTGTAGGATTAGGGAGCTATTGCAATAATTTAGGATTTCTCCTCCCTGCGGTCGTTCGAAAGGTGCGTTCCGCACAGCGGAAAGTCTGAAAGATCTAGTGAGAAATCACCCCGGAACCCAATAACTCACTGCCATCATACCAAGCGGCAAATTGCCCAGGTGTAATGCCGCGTTGGGCCTCTTCGAAGTCGATATATAAGCCGGCCTTTTCTTGATAGAGCGTGGCTTTTTGGAGAGGTTGACGATAGCGGATACGTACGAGCAGTTCTCGTGTTTCGCCCTCGGCCAAGGCCAAATCAGGGCGAGTCCAATGGATATCATCAGTCGCTATAAATAAGGTGGTCCGATTGAGGCCCGGATGCTCCTCACTCATGCCCGTATAGATGATGTTTTGATCGACATCAGTAGAGATCACAAATAGCGGCTCGACCTTCCCTCCTACTCCTAGCCCTCGGCGTTGACCAATGGTAAAAAAGTGAGCGCCTTGATGCTCGCCGACTACTGCACCATCAGCCCCTTGATAGCTAAAAGGTTCCGCTAATAATTCTCTTTTCGTTTGGAGATCAGCCAGAGCGGCAACGGCTAATTCACGCTTTTCATATATCGGAGAATCAGCTGGTATTTCAACGATTTTGCCAGTTTTAGGCTTAAGTTGCTGTTGCAAAAAGTCAGGCAAGCGTACTTTACCAATAAAGCATAGACCCTGGGAGTCCTTCTTTTCGGCAGTGATCAGCCCTGCTGAACGCGCAATCTCCCTGACTTCACTTTTTTGCAAATGCCCTATTGGAAATAGCGCTTTGGAAAGTTGTTGTTGAGTCAATTGACAGAGAAAATAGCTCTGATCTTTCTTGGGATCAGCTCCTGCC
>JBGCFA010000067.1:0-48730 GCA_045106675.1 Bacteroidia bacterium | reverse complement strand
TTTAGAACCAACTGAGGGTAAGGTTTATTTTGAAGGACAAGATGTCGGGAGTTTGGATCAATCGGAGCTAAGAGAGATGCGCAAAAAAATGCAGATCATTTTCCAAGATCCCTATAGTTCTCTCAATCCACGTATGATGGTAGGTAGGGCCATTCAAGAACCGATGAAAGTACACGGTCTCGGTCAGAATGGAAATGATCGTAAAGCGCGTGTTATTGCATTACTTGAAAAGGTAGGATTATCTGCGGAGCATTATGATCGTTTCCCTCATGAGTTTTCTGGAGGGCAACGTCAGCGTATCTGTATTGCACGAGCCTTAGCGGTAGAACCCGATTTTATCATCTGTGATGAATCGGTGTCTGCCTTAGATGTTTCGATACAGGCTCAGGTGCTAAACCTGCTCAAGGATTTACAGGAAGAATTGGGACTTACCTATATTTTTATCTCTCATGATTTGAGTGTCGTCAAGTTTATGAGCGATCGCATCATGGTGATGCGCGAGGGTAAGCAGGTCGAATTACAAGAAGCCGAGAAACTCTATCGTTCGCCTGAAAGCGAATACACTCAAAAACTCATCGAAGCTATCCCTATAGGCAGTATCGAAAGTATCAAAGCAGCTCGCCAACGAAGAGCATAATAGCTATAAATGAAAAAGCCGCCTCAATCAATGAGGCGGCTTTTTGTATGTTATATACTTCTTATTGGATCACTACTTTTTGAGTAGCTGCACCACGAGAGGTAGTAACTTTTACGAGGTAGATACCACTGCTCACATTTTGGAGCTGGAAAGTTTGATCGTGTACAAGGACACGATTCAAGTTTTCACGAGCGATAACTTGACCATTCATATTTACAATCTCGATAGAAACATCTTCTGGACGATCCAACTCTAGGTGTACGGTAAATAAACCATTGTTTGGATTAGGTAGCAATAGCAAGCTTTGCAGACCAGCAGCTAATTCATCTTCGATATTGTCGTTGCCACCCAAGCAGCCATCACCAGAAGCGGTAACAGTTACAGTGTCTTTAGCAACACAGCCTGCAGCATCAGTAACAGTAACTTCATAATCACCTTCACAAAGGCTGAAAATAAAGGGAGCGTTGGCGTATGGAGTGTTATCAGCCAATGCAATCCAATCATAAGTGAATGGGCTAGTACCACCACCTGCAGAAGCAGATGCTGTACCGTTTGCATTAGAGGCAGAACCAGTATTTGGAGAAGCACTCAAGGTAACTGTGATGGCAGCTGGCTCATCAACTGCAATCTGAGCAGTCTCAGTACAGTTGTTGGCATCAGTTACATAAACAGTATAAACCGCACCTGATAGTCCTGAGATAGAAGGAGTCGTTTCGCCATTATCCCAAGAGTAAGTGAGCATACCTGTACCACCATTAGCCAAAGCAGAAGCAGAGCCGTTGCCAGCACCCGCGCAATCTACAGCAGAAGAGCTAATAGAAACGTTGATCGAAGCAGGCTCATTGATCGTTACTGAACTGAAGGCCTTACAACCATTCGCATCTGTAATTTCAATCTGAGTAGTTCCAGCTGGAAGCATACTAGCGGTAGCACCAGTTTCGCCATTATTCCAAGAGTAAGTTTCAGATCCTGCACCACCTGTTACGGTTACAGTAGCAGTTCCATCACCAGCACCATTACAGCTAATATCAGCAACGGCACCTATTGTAGGTACAGGAGCGTTAGCATTGTTGAGTGTAAATGGAATTTCATCAATACAACCTTTAGTATCTTCAACTGTAACAGTATAAAGTCCTGCAGATAGACCCATTACACTAGTGTTAGTAGCTCCAGTACTCCAAGTGATCGTATAAGGAGAAAGACCACCAGAAGCCGCTAAGCTAAGTGAGCCATCAGAAACACCACAATCAGGCTTAGTTTCAGTTACGACGTTTGTATATGGATTTTCTTTACAGTTGTAGCAGAAAGAAGGATCAGTATTGAAGTCAAGTGTCTTGTCCCAGCTTACATCAGATAGATAGACATAAGAAACAGGGTTCAAAGTACTTGTACCTGGTACTAAGTCCATCATAACTGTAGGAACTGTGAGAGAATCTCCATCAGTCAAAACAGTATAAGAAGGACGAGGTAGAATAGCACGCGTACCAAAGTTTGCATCACCAGCAGTACGATCAACTACGTCTGTCAGCTTGTTATTTAACACATCGTAAGCACGAGTCTGCAACTCTGGAGAAGTATTTGTCTCCTGTGAGCCAGCGGTGTTTGGATCAGCTTGTGGAGAATAAGCTGCTAGAGTTGTATCAGAATCAACCCAGCTAAAGAAAACATAGTTTCCATCAGCCGAACGGCTAACTTCTGCTTTAGGTCCACTAGTTACCCACTCAGATCCAGTTGTACCGCTAAAGTCTCCAAAAGAGCCATCGTAGGTAGACTGAGATGCGATGTGCATCATGTTCCAATCGCCGTAGCTATCCTTGGTGATATCATACATCATCGAGATGATACCAGGGTAGAAGAAATAACCAGCTGCTGAACCATTGGCCGCAAATGGAGTTGAAGCACCTGCTACATAGGTGAAATAGTGAGGGTTTCCTTTTGCATCTACAGAAAGCTCAAAGTCAAATACGATAGAAGCCTTGCCAGTAAGGAAAGGAACAGTATCAATCTGAGTTGGGCTGATAGAGTCAAGAGTTAATTGACTTAGAAGTGAATCACGAAGTTCGTTACAACTACCTAAGTTGAATTCGTAACCGCTACCCCAAGTTGCACCACCGTCAGTAGACTCATAGAAGATAGGAGAGATAGTTGTGTCTTCTCCGCCAACCAAATCACCTGGGTGAGCTACATAGCCAATTTGTCCATCAGGGCTAAAGGCAATGTGAGGAATACCTACAACAGTACCACCATCAAATCCAGTGTAGTGATTAGGAACAATAGTAGTTACCGTAGACCAAGCGATCTGCTTATTGCTAGGATCCCAAACACCTTTGTTAACGTTGATGTTGTCTCCTTGAGCATCATTGCCAGTATTGGCAACATACCAAAATTCACCTGGTACACGCTCAATCAAAGATGCTGGAAGATACTGGTCTCCACTTTGATAAACATAAGCTTCCTGCTCTACAACTGGAGTACCAGCAGCACCAGAAATACTACCTGCAACGTGACCATCCCATCCAGAAGAACCTAATAATACAGGTCCTACATAAACTAGATTCAAGTCAGCAGTAGTTGGGTTTGCTGCAGTTGGATCTACGAACATAGCCATGTTTGGGTAACGCGAAAAACGCGTATAAGAGGGATTGATTTCCCCTTTACCAAAACAGTGTGCAGGTGGAGCTGCATTGCCATCGCTGACAGTCACTCCGCCACCTACATCCCAACTCTGACCACCGTCAGTAGAGATCGAATAACGGTAACGACCATTGTCAGTCGGTTGAGTACCACCACAAACATCTACATTGTGACGGTAAATAAATGCAACAGAACCTCCGTTAGTACCGACTCCCGATACTACAGATACCTGCTTATCACGTCCTGCAATGAATGAAAATGCATTACGAGATTCTCCGATCTTAAAGGCAGTGATTTGATCACTGTAAGTGGTTCCAATCGGGTCTAAAACGGTGGCGGAGCCATCACCCGTCCTTTGGCTAAAATCTACTTGTTCTTGTTGGCGTTGGCGCAACAAATCCTGTCTTAAATCGACCGTTTGAGTATGCAGATCAGATGGTTTGATCAGATTCTGCGCACCTGCCGAAGCAACGATCATCAAAGCGAACAGGAGAGAGGATAATTTTCTCATAGTCTACCTTACTTTTGACGATTTTGGTTAAAGTTTAGCCAGCAAGATAAAGAAATATCTTCCTTCAATCAAAGGTCGAGATCTCTATGCTATTTGGCTAAATCTAGTTTTTAGATTTATATAATGAGGTGACAGGATAAGCCAAAAATCCCCTCCTAAGCCAACTCATTTTTTGGTAGATACTGTCGTTTTTGCAAATTTTGCAGCCTTTTACTGGTTTTTTTGAGAAAAACGATAAATAGCTTGGTTTTTTTAACAAGACCTCCTATTATTGTTTCAATCCTATCACGCTAATGTGTTTTGGATTATAAAGAACGAGGCGAGAGATCTGGCTCTATGACCCTCTGGCAACCCATCCACGTGAGACGGTGCCCCATCCAGCCCTATTGTTTTAGGGAGAGATAACAAAACATAGAGCAATGAATTATTCCATCTTACTTCCTTCTTCAACTCTTTCTCAATCTCCATTGAGCCAAGCTTGTTGTATGCCTAAGTGTTGTTGTTGCTAAAACAACGACACCAGTAGAAGTAATCCCTACACTTACGTATTTCTTCAAAACTGGTCGTCCGAAATTCGGTCCAAGCAGATATCTATATCTGTGCTTAAATCCTTACGAATAAAATCACCCGCAATATTCAATTTCAACAATTTTATCATGAGTCAGAATTATCATTTTGAAACTTTACAACTCCACGCTGGTCAAAAAGCTGATCCTACTACGGGCTCGCGTGCAGTCCCGATTTATCAGACTACGTCTTATGTGTTCAATAATAGTGAGCATGCTGCTAAACTCTTTGCGCTCCAAGAGTTTGGTAACATTTACACACGGATCATGAATCCCACCACCGATGTCTTTGAGCAACGTATCGCCGCCTTAGAGGGAGGTGTCGCAGCAGTTGCTACTGCATCTGGACAATCTGCCCAGTTCTTAGCCCTAAACAATTTCTTGTCCACAGGTGACAATTTTGTGACCTCACCTTATCTATATGGAGGGAGCTATAATCAATTCAAAGTAGCCTTCAAAAGACTAGGTATCGAAGCTCGTTTTGCCGCTAGCGACAAAATTGTAGACCTAGAAGCAAAGATTGACGAAAACACCAAAGGGATTTACCTCGAATCAATCGGCAATCCTCAATTCAATGTGCCTGACTTTGAAGCCATTGCCAAACTGGCCCAAAAGTATGATATACCCTTGGTCGCTGATAATACCTTTGGAGCAGCTGGATATCTCGTACGTCCATTTGATTATGGCGTAAATGTCGTTACTGCCTCAGCAACCAAGTGGATTGGTGGACATGGAACTTCTGTCGGTGGAGTAGTAGTCGATGGTGGCAACTACAATTGGGGCAATGGTAAGTTTCCTCAATTTAGTGAACCTTCTGAAGGATACCACGGATTAGTGTTTAGCGATGTTTTTGGACCTGATGGCCCCTTCGGTAATATTCAATTCGCTATCCGTACCAGAGTGGAAGGATTGCGTGACTTTGGTCCAGCAATCTCGCCTTTCAATGCTTTCCAACTCATCCAAGGGCTTGAAACGCTTAGCTTAAGAGTACAAAGAACCGTTGACAACGCCTTAGAACTGGCCAAATGGTTGGAAGCTCACCCATTGGTGAAAAAAGTAAATTACTCTAGCCTCGAAAGCAGTCCTTATTTCGATCTGGCTCAGAAGTTTGCCCCTCGTGGTGCAGGTGGAGTCTTGAGCTTCGAACTCAACGGTACTCGCGAACAAGCTGCTGAAGTAGTCAACAATCTGGAATTGGTTTCTCATTTGGCAAATGTAGGAGATGCCAAAACCTTGATTATTCATCCTTCAAGTACTACTCACCAGCAAATGGATGATGCGGCTCAATTAGCGGCAGGGGTAACCCCAACTTTACTGAGAGTCTCAGTAGGGATTGAGCATGTCGAAGATATCAAAGGCGACTTCATCCAAGCGTTCGACAAAGTCTTTAGTCCCCAAACTGCCTAGTCAATAAAAAAAGGCACGCAACGATGGCTGGAAACGATTGTTGCAGTGCCTCAAATAAATCAAGTTTTACCTCAAAGTTTATTTAATCATGAGTTTACTAAAGTTTTCTGTAAGCGGCAAAAGTGTTAATGCCACTAAGTTCGTGGCTAAGACCCGTCAGTTTCAAATTGTCATCGACGAACCTCCTGCTTTGGGAGGTGCTGATGAAGCCGCCAATCCGGTTGAATATCTACTCGCGAGCTATGCGGGCTGCCTCAATGTTGTCGCTCATATCGTGGCCCAGGAACAAAAAATCGATCTCAAAGGGCTTAAAATAGCCATCGAAGGAGAAATTGATCCAGCTCGTCTTTTTGGACATGCTACCGACGCAAGAGCGGGTTATCAAGGTATTAGTGTTCAATTGGAAGCTGATACTGATGCTAGCGCAGAACGCTTAAATCTGTGGTTGGTCGAAATAGAAAAACGTTGCCCAATCAATGATAATTTGACTGGCAGTACGCCGATCTCATTATCTGTAGGTAATCAGCGTCTTAGTCATTTAGCCGCTTAGCGGAACGCTTAGTTAGTTAATTGACCGTAGTCAGGAGTCTGGCTGTTTATCGATTTCAGGCTATAGACTTTTTTAGCCGCTTCGCGGAACGTTTGAAATTAATTGTATGAATGCAGACTCACATTTGGTGGGTCTGCAATCTTTTTGCTAAGATTGCTAATGCCAAAAAAAGTCTTTGTCCACTCTGAGAATTTTGTCTTGGAAAATGGCTCGCATTTAGCTGGTTTTGAATTAGCCTATCAGACTTGGGGAACGCGCAATGCAGATGACTCAAATATTATCTGGGTTTGCCACGCCTTAACCGCTGATGCCAATGTCGAACAATGGTGGCCAGGTCTGTTTGGTAAAGATTGCACACTCGATCCTGATAAATATTTTATCATCTGTGCCAATATGTTGGGATCGTGTTATGGCTCTACCAATGCCTTATCAATCAATCCGGCTACAAATGAAGCTTACTATCACAGTTTCCCCAATTTGACGAATCGAGATATCGTCCGAGCTTTCGATGCCTTGCGCCAAGCGCTAAATATCAATAAAGTAAAACTCATTCTAGGCGGCTCCACTGGAGGGCAACATGCCTTAGAATGGGCGATCATGCATCCTGCACGTTTTGAATATCTCATACCAATAGCAGCTAACGCACTACATTCGCCTTGGGGCATTGCCTTCAATGAAACCCAACGAATGGCTATTGCTGTCGATAGTACATGGCCGTCTAATAGTCCAGAAGCAGGAATGGAGGGGATGAAAGCGGCTCGCGCTGCGGCACTATTATCATATCGAAGCTATGAAGCATATGAACTCAGCCAAAAAGAGGCTGATAATAGTAAATCAGATAACTTTCGCGCCTCCTCTTACCAACAGTATCAAGGCGAAAAATTGGCTAATCGATTCCATGCATTTTCGTATTGGACCCTATCAAAGGCGATGGACTCTCACAATGTAGGCCGTGGGCGTGGTAGTATCGCCGAAGCCTTAAAGCTAATAAGGGCCCAAACCTTAGTGCTTGCGATTGATTCAGATATTTTATTTCCGCCGAATGAGCAAAAAACGATTGCTGATGGCATCAAGGATGCTCGTTTCGAGATTGTGCGTTCCACGAAGGGGCATGACGGCTTCTTGATCGAGTTCGAAGCCCTCAATCAACTCATCAAAGCCTTTTTGAAATGATCAGCTAGCTGGATTATCGTGTTTGCCTTGTAAGGAACTTATGGTCTTAGGTGTAAAGGGAGTGGGGAAATACATAAAGCGTCGCCCAGCTATGTAAGTTTGCTAAGCAACGCTTTATGATAGATTATAAAATACTCTCTTACAATCTCAAGGTTTTTCGAAGACCGTATGATGGTCAGCTACGTTTGTTTGACTAAGGGAGGATTGGGGATTTGACCAAGAGTAGTCCACCCATTGCATCAATACAAGACCAAAGAGCAAAATCAAGGCGAGTCTAAGCAGCAGTTTAGGGAGGCTAATCGCCGAACGACTAATCGGAAGCCTCATGAGCTTAAGATTCACTTCTGAGCTATGTAAGCAGTGGGAAACATCCGTTGCATACGTTTATCGATATCGCTGACCGTCACTCTCCCATCCTTATTTTCATCCAAACCAGAATTCATCAGATAGGCCTGTGTAGGCTTGGCATATAGTGCGTAACAGTAATCTTTCCCTCTTGCCCTAGGGTACAAAACGGCTAGATAGAGGTCTGTAAGGCTTTTATAAGGGCCATAACGTTCTTTGATAGTATGAAAGTATTCTGCTACTAACTCCATCTGTTCTACAGCGTTCATTGCGAGTATGTCCTTCATATAGTATTTCGTACCCATACGAACGTTCAACTCTTTTACCGTTGGTACCATAAATTGTATCAGGCCTACGGCTCCGCTTCCTTTTGAGTTGGAGACACCCGGATTGAAGCGTGATTCGGAATACATTACTGCCATTAGCCACTCCGGTGGAACGCCTAGTTCCGCGCCAATTTGGCCAACCTTTTTTTCAAAACTCTTAGTCTCTGGGATAAAGCGTTTGGCTTCGTCCAAAAGATAAAGACTGTTACTAACACTGGTCTCAGAAGCGGCTTTAGGTGCCTCTCCGCCAAACCATGAATAGGTGGCAATGTTACTTACAAAGAGTAGGATGCCAAAGAAACTGATTGCTTTGACATAGTTGCCCCGGCTAGGGGCTTTCGCTTTTGGAACGATATAGAACCCTTGTTGGTTCTCCAGGCTTTTTCTTGGGCCAAAGATGCGCATAATCCAATTTGTCGTTAAGGTGAAACTCTGTTCTGCTAACTTTGATAGCAAAATAACTAAAAAAATTAGATACGAACAAGCGTTTCGTAACAAAATGCCATCATTTTTAGTAAAAATAGCCCTCATATGTTGATTTTTTTAGTAAACAGGCTGAAATACCTTTACCAACAGAGAGAGTTGCTCTGAAGCAATAGTTGTAATTACACCTAAAAAAAGTGGTCTGTCGAAGACAGACCACTTGTGTATTTGGGGGTGAGGACCTTATTTGATAAGCGAACGTGCGATCACCAATTTTTGTATCTCGGATGTGCCTTCTCCGATTGTACAGAGCTTTGCATCACGATAATACTTTTCTACAGGGAAGTCTTTGATATAACCATAGCCGCCGTGGATTTGGACTGCTTCATTAGCAATCGATACGGCTGCTTCGCTGGTAAATAGTTTTGCCATTGCCGAAGCTTGGCCTACGTCTTGTTTTTGGTTGAGCATAAATGCCGCACGGAAAGTAAGCATCTCTCCTGCCTGAATTTGAGAATACATATCAGCCAGTTTGAATTGGATCGCCTGAAAATTGAAGATCGCCTGTCCAAATTGCTCTCGCTCCTGCGCATATTTTATACTCGCATCAAAAGCTCCTTTTGAGATACCTAGTCCCAATGCTGCGATAGAAATACGACCTCCATCGAGCACGCCTAGTGCTTGTTTGAAGCCCATACCTACTTCTCCTATAATCTGAGATTTGTGTACGCGGCAATCAGTGAAGATCAATTCGGTAGTTTCTGAGGCTCGCATGCCGAGCTTATTCTCTTTTTTACCGTGAGTAAAACCAGGAGTGCTTTTTTCAATGATAAAAGCAGTTGCATTATTGCGCGTATTGGACTCGCCTGTACGTGCAATGACTACGGCTACTTTGCCACTTTTACCGTGAGTGATAAAGTTTTTGCTACCATTAAGTACGTAATAATCACCGTCTTCAACGGCTAGCGTACTCATATTACCTGCATCGGAACCCGTATTGGCTTCGGTCAAACCCCAAGCTCCAATCCATTCGCCTGAAGCGAGTTTGGGTAGGTATTTAGTTTTTTGTTCTTCGCTACCATATTTGAGAATATGACCTGTGCAAAGTGAGTTGTGAGCAGCCATTGAAAGACCGATTGCACCACAAAACTTAGATAACTCTGAGATGGCAGTAACATATTCAAGGTAACCAAATCCAGAGCCACCATATTCTTCAGGCACTAATACGCCCAAAAGTCCCATCTCTCCTAGCTCCTTAAATATCTCTAAAGGAAACTCTTGAGATTCATCCAATGCTAAAATCAATTCAGGCGTTAACCTCTCTTTGCCATAGCGCTGGATCATATCAGCAATCATTTGCTGATCTTCGTTGAGTTGAAAATTGAAACCTTGTTCGACGGGGGTCATTACACTTGCCATATTTTGATAGCTAATCCTTTGTTATCTAATAATTTTGAATGGGAAAATCTAGGACACCATGAAGCATCATATTCTCCATTACATAGGTAACGAAAATAAGCTAACAATCGTTCGTTAGTAAGTGCTTTTTTTGAAATTTATTTCACGATCAACTCATCTACAAACATCCATGCTGCTTGTCCAGCTCCCGGATGATCAGCTGGTAATTGATCTAATGGCTTGGCTATGACGCGTATATATCTGGCTTTCTGTCCATCGAGGCTAAGCACAATCGGGAGGATATGGGGTTTGATTTGAGCCTTTTCGCTATCTGGGCTCTGTGCCAGAACGCTCTTATAGGTTCGACCATTATTGGAAGTTTCAATCTGTATTTCCGAGGGACCAAAGATCCAAGCGCCTTGATTGACCAAAAACTGGATAGAAATGCTATCAATGCTTACACGTTTTCCTAAGTCAAGACTGAGTTCCAATGCTTCCGCTGTATAGCCTCTCCACTTACCATCTTGATAATTGAGTGTACCCTTAAGCCCATCTACCAAAGCATATTCTCCACTAGCTGCATATTCCTTTGATCCAGCGTTCTGTGAAACAATGAGCCCGTTCATCCCCAAATGCGTCGCAAAGACCTGCTTAAGTAAGTAGGGGGAAGGTATCTTTCCTTGAAATGCTTTGACCATTAAAGTTTGGCCTGCGTCTATTGAAATGGCTTTGGTGTAGAGAGGACTGCCACTGCTTGGAACGCTTCCATCTAAGGTATAATGCAAACTGTGTTGTTGGGATGCCGGATAACGTAGCTTGACGAGGTAGCGTTTGGCGGAGCCGATATAATTGATCTCTAGTTCGGCGGGGCCGTAAAACATGGGCCAATCATCTGTACGAAAAGCGCTAGCAGGTAAAGCTCCCTCATTGAAAAGACTCGCCTCAGCTCCATTGCTAAAAGAATATCTCGCGGCCAAAGGTTCATTGACCGCATCGCTCCACAACTGTAAAGAATAATTCCCCGTCTTTTTGACTTTTGCGGGATGAAAAACCTGATCTGACCCCGCGATTTCAAAATACTGCTCTGATTGCAATTTTAAAGGACTGCCATTGTCTTGGAAGTTGATAGTGAGTTTCGCTCCCTCGCGAACGCTGCCTTCAAAGGTCGGACCGCTTGCTAGTATATCTTTACCATAAGTCTGGGCCATCGCATATAGGGCCAAGCGATGACCGATGGTCCGTTTGTCAGTTGGATGGATATCGTCTGGATTACCCACATCATTGCTGACCACCATCCCTGTTTTGGGGACATTTTGCGCTGTTTGTAATTGGGCTTCTCGTAGTCCTGCTCCCACCATCGGCTCGACATAATTAAAAGGAGCTAATTGGACAAAGAAGAAAGGCATATTTCGTTGCCAATCTTTGCGCCAATTTTGGATCAATGCTGGAAATAGATCGGCGTATAATTGTGGATCATAACGATTGGATTCACCTTGGTACCAGATTACCCCTCTGATTTCGAAGGGGATGATAGGAGCGATCATGGCATTGTAAATACAGGTCGGATTGCGATAATAGGTAGGATTAGGCGCTTGAGAGTTGGTACGAAAAGTACGGACTGCTTCGTCGTATTTGTCCAGATATGGCTTGAAATTGGCGACTTCCTCTAACTGTCCTCTACTCATCCAGGCTTCGGCTGGTGTGCCGCCCCAACTACTATGGATGATCCCTATGGGAACGCCTAACTCTGTCTGGAGCTCTTTCGCAAAATGGTAAGCTACGGAACTGAAATTTTCTAGTGAGCTGGGATCGGCTAGCGCCCAGTTTCCCTTACAATCAAAGCGTGGAGAAGAGGCTAATGCTTTTTCTACTTGAAAAACACGGATTTGTGGTTCGTTTACAGTTTTTAGTATCTCGGGACCAAACTTACTGCGACTCAAGGGCCATTCCATGTTTGATTGTCCACTGGCGAGCCATACTTCACCTATCAATATATCTTTGAGTACTATTAGATTGTTGCCTTCAATTCTGATCTCATAAGGCCCTCCGGCTTTAGGAGTAGGGATTTCGATTCGCCAACGTCCTCTCGTATCCGCAAAAATGGATAGATTCATTTCATCCCATCCAGCGGAGAAGCTGATTTTTTCCCCTGGCTCTGCTCTGCCCCAAAGCGCGATGAAAGCGTTGCGCTGCAAAACCATGTGATCTCCAAATATAGCAGGTAGGACAACCTCAGCTTTAAGATTAAAGCTCATCAATATGCCCAAAAGTACTAGTAGTGTAATTCTCATAGACGAATATAGAATCTCTCTGGCGTCTTCTGCAAGACAACCGCTTGAATGAGGAATCGCGATATCGTAATTTGTATCAAATCAATATTAAAAATGAATACCTCCCGCCTCTTCAAAGAATTAGAAAAAGCTGTAAATATCGCTGATTTTGCTGCTTTAACTGAGAAACAACCCACCCACGCTAAAGTATTGAGGACTGATCTTGTCGTCATTCGCTATGGTGAAGAGGTATCTGTTTTATATGGGCGTTGTTTGCACCGGGGGGCTTTATTATCAGATGGGCATGTAGATGGACAAAATCTGATTTGTGGACTACATAATTGGGATTATCGTTATGACAGCGGGGTGAGCGAGTATGCGCCTGATGAACAACTACATAAGTTTAAGACCTGTATTCACGAAGACAATGTCTATGTCGATGAGGCAGAGGTCCAAGAATTTGAAGATAAGGTACGGCCTTCTCCCTTCAAGGAAGATGAGTATTTGGGTATATATGCCGATACGCATCCAGAAGACACTGAGCCATATTCACTTTATATCAAAGATTTAGCTCAAAATGGCCTCTCGAAGCACGGTCATCATGGCGTGACTGCAGCTATGGGAGTTGATCGTAATACTTTGCCTAAGTGGGACAATATTCAATTTTTGCCAGCTCAGTTGGCCAATAAACCCTTATTAGATGAGGATGCTGTCAGTACCAAAGTAGTGATAGGTCCAAATGCTAAACGACCCCTTGAATTGGATATGCCATTGTTTGTCTCTGATATGTCTTATGGGGCCTTGAGCCGCGAAGCTAAAATTTCCTTAGCTAAAGGAGCCGAAATGTCTGGAATCGGTATTTGCTCTGGCGAAGGGGGAATGTTGCCTGAAGAGCAGGAAGCAAATTCAAGATATTTTTATGAATTAGCTTCTGGACGTTTTGGTTTTAGCTGGGACAAGGTGAAAAAAGCGCAAGCCTTTCACTTCAAAGGTGGGCAGGGAGCCAAGACGGGTACTGGCGGCCATCTACCTGGATATAAGGTGGTAGGTGAAATTGCCAAAGTACGTGGCTTGCCTGAAGGTGAGGCGGCTATTAGTCCTGCGACTTTTACGGATATGCACTCTGTGGAGGATTTTCGACGCTTTGGCGATGAGGTAAGGGCGTTAACCGGAGGTATCCCAGTTGGCTTCAAGATATCTGCAAGCCATGTGGAGTCAGATATAGATTTTGCTTTGGCTGCAGGTGCAGATTATATCATTTTGGATGGCCGCGGTGGCGGAACGGGGGCTGCTCCTATCATCTTGCGTAATCATATTTGTGTTCCTACCATTCCGGCACTCGCCAGAGCCCGCAAGCATTTGGATCATGTGGGAGCAGATGGAGTGAGCTTGGTGATTACAGGCGGATTACGAGTAGCGGCTGATTTTGTCAAAGCTTTGGCGATGGGAGCAGATGCAGTAGCGATTGCCAATTCTGCGATGCAAGCCATCGGCTGTTTGGGGATGAGAGCTTGTCATACGGACAATTGTCCAGTTGGGATCGCTACGCAAAAAGAAAACTTGCGGGCCCGCTTGATGATCCAACAATCAGCGCGTCAATTACATAACTTTCTGGAAGCTTCTAAAGAATTGATGCAAGTAGTATCGCGTGCCTGTGGGCACGACTCTCTGACTCAATTCAATATGAATGACCTCAGTACTTTTGACTATGATATGCACCGCCTTACCGGCATCAGATATGCTGGGATAGGAGCTTAAAAAGTATCTAAAACCACAAAAAACGGAACATTAAAACTGCCGAAGTTATTGTGCCCATCACGGGCATAAACAAATAATCGATAGTCTCCTGGTGAGTCCGGTACAGTGAAGTTTACAATACTATCTTGGCTACTGAGGATTAGCCCTGGGAGTGCTTGTGGTCGATTTTCGCCTTCGCCATTGAATTTATGGCGATAGTCGCCTTCATGGTAGATTTCCCAACTTATGATTAAGGAATCATTTTCAGGGTCAGATGCGTGCACAATAGCTTGTGTACTTGTACCTGCTTTGAGAACTGTATTTTGATCAGTAGAACCTTCTGAGATGTTCAAATACTCGATGATCGGAGCACGATTGCTAGGATATTTGCCCTGCCAAATTTTTTCGAGTTCATCGACCATAGGAGTCTTTTCTCCTTGGTCGCTAAAGAGTGAATACCATGTATGTGTACGTTCTTGCTTAAATCCCCAAAAGAAGGCACAGCTACCCAAACAATTAGGTTCTTGAGGCAAAAAATGCTCAAACATATAAGCTAAGTATTCTGTCTTTCGTAAATCACTCCATTCTTGATGGACATTCCAGTCGTTGGCTTCCACCTGCCAAGTACCCATTGGACCAATCTCACTATAGAGGTAGGGGCCATCCCAGCAGGGTAGGCAATACTCCCAGTATGGAGTGATACTCAAGGTGAGTTTGAAGGCATTGATACTGAGGAAATCAAGCTCGTTGGCATACACCCTCGCTTGAATCAATGGGGTTGGATGGAGAGGAATAGCAGTACTGGTAAGACGGCTGGGGTCTAAAGATTTAAGCTCTTGAGCTATGCGCCCAATCGTTCTCCAAGGGGCGGCCATCTTCCAACTAGGCGGACAAATTTCGTTGCCAATATTCCAAACTACGATACTGGAGTGATGCATCATCGTTCGGACATTGCTTTTTACAGCCTCTACCAAACTATCTACTTTAGCGACATCATTATAGTCAAATGGCTTAGCTACTCGTGGCAGGTCTAAATCCAAAATGATATTCATCCCCAAGCTATCTGCTAAGGTGAGCAGCGAATCCGTAACAAAGTAATCATACAGACGCAGCGTATTGCCGCCTTTATTTTGTAGTTCTAATAAGTAACCCTCGCCAGCAGCTCCTTTGATCGAGATGGGCTGATCGTTTTGACTTAGTTGATAACCGTTTTCATTGGCTGTGATTTTGAGCTTGGCATTGGGTGAGGTATGGATTTGATAGTTCGGCAAGCCGAACGCAAAAACCAAGCCGACCAAAAGTATGAGCACACCTAAGCCTAATATTAATTTAAAGCCCCAAGACCGCCACTTTTTGAACTCGCTCATCTAGCTTTGAAAGTTTGGAAGGGACTGGAACAGGTAACGACATTGCCTTCTTGGTCGCTAATGTGGACATAAACCCGGTATTTTTTAGCACCAGCCGGTAGTTGGAGAAGGGCTGACTTGCCAGCATTTTCAATCGCAACATTGCCGACACGACGGAAGTCTGCTTCTTCACAAATGTACCATTCATAATCTAGCTGGCTGTTTTCATTACTGAGCGAAAAAACCTTGCTATAGCGAAATTGAGAGGTTTCCCATGGTGGGATCAGATAGGCATCACCAATTGGGAATGGACTTTTTTGACCTGTCCATAATTCTTTGAGAGCGTAATAGGCGGGTTTTTTACGGTCTTGAATATCAGTGATTCCGAACCATGTGGCAGTGCCTTCAAATCGATCCCGCCAACAAAAAGCGACACCCCCGATATTGTGAGTCTTATATGGGGTGATATTCTGTGTCCAATGATGGCGATACTCTTTGGCTTTTTGGTAGGAGGACTGCTCCAATAATTGCCCTCGATCGTCCAATTCATTATAACTAGCTTCCCAATAACCTGCTGAGCCAAACTCAGAAACTAAATAAGGAAAATGCCCTACATTGGCTTGAATGATAGAATCTAATTTACTGATGCGCGCTTCATAATAGGAGTTGATCGCAAGAAAGTCTAGGGTGGGAGATTGATCAGCAAATGCATGGAGAGCCTGTGCTAAATCATCGCTATGTTCCATTGCTGAAAAAACCGGATGATGAGGATCTATTTCAGTAACGGCTTGGGCAATTTCTTCAATCATTTTGAGGTAAGCATGACGCACTCTTGGTAGATAAGTGGGACGAAAATGATGTTTCAACAAACCCCAAGTTTCATTGCCTAAGCCCCAAGCCAATATTGAGGGATGTTCCTTGCGTTTGCGTACTTCTGCGATCACTTCCTGCTTATAAGTTTCTACCTGCTCACGATCTTGATAGTAATCTATCTTTGGATCAAAATAGAAACCAAATAATACTTTTAGGTCAAATTTTTGCGCGGTATTTAGCAGATTATAATCGTAGATGGAAGGTTTATAGCGTCTGATCGTATTTGCTCCCATCTCTTTGATCAACGCAAAATCGCGTGTCAACACTTCTAGGGAGAGGGGAGTATGAGCATCTCGCCAATCATGGCCGGGATTATAAGTTATACCCTTGATATAAAAGCTTTGGCCATTGACGATTAACTCATTGGTCTTTTCTGATTTCTGGATTCGATTTTTCCCGACAAAAGTATCATCAGCTACGGTTTGGACGACATCTGTAGTTTTAGATACTGCTTTATTGTTATCAGGGCTTGAGTTTTGCTTAGGCCCTTCGTAGAACGTTTTTTTGGATAAGCTTTGCTCGAGAGATGTATAATAGTTTGTCACTCCAGTACCTTCTAATATAAGGCCCTGAATCTCAGGGAAATCCTCGGGGATGCGTTCGCACAGCGAAATCCAAAAAGAATTACTATCTGAAGGCTCAGCCTCTAGAGAAGTCCTATCAAATATAAAAGTAGGGTAGGGGGCAAAGCACTCATGAAAGGCTGAATATTGGGCAGTGAAAGCATTCTTGCTTGCTACTCCTGTGATATTTACTCCTACTAAATCAACATATGAAGCTCCGGGATAATGCGTTCTTGCTTGAACGGTATCTTGTCCAGTCCACATCCAAATAATGCCATTGAGGCCTGCATCTTTGTAATAATCATGGACGTAGTGCCACATTTTTTGGTAAAAACTTCCATTTTGCTGGGAAGTATCAGGACTATAGATAGGGGCAAAATCTATGACTAGTGGCCCCCCTCGAAGATTTAAATTATGGCCGACTTGAGCTAAATAATCATCATAACTCCCTGCTAGGATCGCTTTAGCAAAACTAGAGTCTGATATTAGGACATGAGGAATTTCCCAGTGTACTAGCGACAAAGCATTATGATCTACTTTACTTAAGCTCGAAAAATCAACAGAACGAGTAAGCGAGTCTAAGGGCCAAGTATTTGTATGAGAGATTATATCTACTCTTTGAGGCGGAGAATTTAAAGTGGCTAAAGCTGGCTGGCCTATCCCTAAATAAAATCCTTCACTTGGTTTAATGGCTTGGGGGAGTAGGTCAATAGGATTAGGATGGAAAATTGTAATAAAAGCCGAGAGTAGAAATAAGGAGCTAAGCGAAATGGTAATTACCTTGATATTTCCTAATACCGGATAGATGAATTTCTGTCTGAGATAAAACCATTGATACCTTATTCGATCATATAGCTGAACACGTTTATTGAGTCCATTTGAAATGCTACGAAGAAATAGCTGTTGACCCATCAGGGTCGCGATGCTCAAAATAACAATATTGATACTTGCCAATCCTGCCATCAACAAACTATAAGGACTCCAATCTTGAATCAGCCCATATACAATCGCTATGGAAGAAACTGCAATAACAAATAGATTTGGGAGTACTAGTTTGAGGGAATTCTGAATTTGATTTTGCTTCGGAGTGGGTATATAGGGAATCTTAATATTGAAAATAGTACAGAATAAGCCCGTCAAAAAGACCCACCAAGTACCTGATAATAAGATTCCTCCTAGGGTATGGAAACCTCTTTCTTGGTTTTCAAGCACCCAGTTTTGAGAGTATTGACGAATGAGTGTACTCATCAAAATGATAGGAGCACCAAAGAAAAATAACTCATCTAGCTCAACGTAAATCGGTGATTTGCTGAGTAGTAAAGCCAATATTGGAATTAGGATATCCAATAGAATCACAAAGCCAGAAAAGAAATGTAAGGGAAGTGAAGCATAATGCAACCTCTGGGGCCAAGTGAGTTTGGAGAAAATCCGAGGCAATACATTTACGTATAGGTCAAAAGAACCTCTAGACCACTTTAGTTGTTGTTTGTAGTAGGCGGCCATATTCGAGGGTACTTCCCCTCTTGTCAAGGCTTTTGGTACGTAAATAGATTTCCAGCCCTTGGCGTGCAACAACATAGAGGTGTGCATATCTTCTGTCAGGCCAGGGGCATGTCCGCTGATATCGTCTAGCGCCGAACGCCTAAATGCGCAATTTGCTCCAATCGCTTGGACAGTTCCAAAACGATGCATGCCCATCATCATGGGGCCATAAAATTGATACGTCTGTTCGGTTGCTCCCCTGCTTATGAGGCTTTCTCGTCGATTGTGATAAGCTTGAATACTCTGCACATAAGCAATCTTGTCGTCCTCGAAGTAAGGTAAAACATGATCTAAGAATTCAGGGTGCGGGATATGATCCGGATCGAGAATAACGGCTATTTCAGCTGTGGCATACTTGCGGAGAGTATAATTGATGTTTCCCGCTTTTGCATCTGTTTTATCTTCCCCTCTATATACATGAATGACCCCTAATTCTTGACATATCTCTTTGAGTATGGGATCATTCCCTTCATCACATAGATACGTTTTGTGTGGGTATTGCACCTTGACCATCGCCTCTAAGGTCTGACGAATCATCCCAATTGGTTCGCCTGGAAAGGCGGTAGTCAACATGTCTACGCTCCATTTTTTTGTGGAAGTTGGAGGAGTAGGGGCTTCCATGTATGCATAATGAAGCCATTCATGTAGTAGTTTCAATACCTTGAAACCAAGGCTAATCACTAGAAGGATGAATAAAGGAAGATATCCAATATTTCTTTCCTGAAATAACCAATAAGTAAAGCATAGCGTTGCTATCACTCCGATAATCGCCAATAATTTGAAATAGAGACTTTCTACTTTATTGGGAGGAGTGATTTGCCGAGGTTTTTGTGAAAAATCTGAGGAGATACTCCCGTAATAGCTTAGTTTATCTGGCAAAATGCTTCTAGTTCTACGCTCTAGTCAGTAATATTTAAGTGTTTGCAAACATATAAAAACAAATACATTTATTTACTGGATTTAATATCAGTCGATTAATTGTTTGAACTCTTAATTTTATCGACTACATAGTTAACCGAGGTTTCCTTTTTTTTTAGAAGGTTATCTGCCAATCTCAGAGCGAGTGCCACTATGGTTAAAGTAGGGTTTGCATGGCTGCCCGTTGGAAATACGGATGCGCCTGCTACATAAAGATTACTGACACCATGTACCTTGCAATCTTTATCTATTACTCCCATACGAGGATCCTCTGAAATACGAGTCGAACCAAGATGGTGAGAGCCTGAATCAAAATCCTCAGCCATCATATTGTAATTCTTTTCAATCTCGGCTTCGTTATAATCAAATTCCCCTAAACCTTGAGATTTGAACCGTTCACTCATTTGTTGATGAAAAACCTTGACCGTTTGAAGATCAATATCTTTAAACTGAAGATTTACAGCTGCTCTCGGTAGGCCAGTCTTATCTTTCTCAGTAGGGTGAAGGCTAATCCGACTAGATGGGTTGGGAGCTTGCTCTGATTGGTAATAAAAGTGTTGTTCCGCCGCATTTTTGGGCGTAATCACATAGGGAAGTCTTCTATCTTTTTTTCTTTGACGACTAATTTCGATGATTTGAGAAACAACTCGAGGAAAACCTTTCATCACATTATTTAAATGCTTGATGGAGTTACTATCCCATTTACTTTTTAGAAGAGTGGAAGGCCCTTCCTTCATTAAGTGAATGATTGACATTATGGGGTCATTGTGATCCGCGTCAGCCACTTCTGGGCGAAAGAAAAACCCAACTACATTTAAAACACCTAACTCCTTTTGCGCTTTTTCGCTAAGAGCGAAGCGGCGACGGATGTAAACCCCGTTTTTGTCTCTTTCAAAATTATGAATATATCCTTCTAAGGCTTTCTTATTGAGCTTCACCTTAGTGGTGATCCCCCATAAATGAGCCATATAATATCGGCCTAAGGCATCGTAATGATTGCCAATGCCATTGGGATGCACATCATTTGAAGCCAGAAGCATTCTTGTATTTTCAATACAACCTCCTGCAAGAATAAATTGATCGGCTTCAATGGTATGCGCTACACCATTGGGCCCTTTTACTTGAACACTTTTGATGTGCTGCCCATTTTCAGTTAACTGAATATGGTTACACGTCAGATTGTATAAGAGATCAAGATTTTGGGCTTCTGTCAATTCTGTAAGATAGCGCTTGCCAAAATGAGTCGGAGGACTCCAGCGTTCCAAAGCATCTGAGGTTAACAAATCGGTATCGAATCCTGGGATTATCTCAGATTGTTTTTCTGGAAATACATCATTTGATCGATAGTTAAAACTACCTGCTTCACAGATGGTATTGGCTTCATGATAATATGCGTCCAATTCTTGACGACCAAATGGCCAGCCTGAAAAAGGGACATAATCTCTTTGTTCGAAATCAATTTGATCAAAGGGAATGCATCTCCCTCCCCAAGCAGAAGTGGTTCCTCCGATGGTTCTTCTTCGATATTTCTCTAGCGGTTCATGATTCCCCTTATGAGCAACAAAGCCTTTATTCAAACTTTCACCATAATTGTTATGTGAAATCCCGCCGCTCTCTAGCAATATTATATTGTTATCTGTGTTTAATAGTCTCAAGGCGATACTGATGCCAGCAGCACCAGCACCTATTATACAGATGTTGGTTTTAAAGGTTTGAGTTTGACTATATATTGATCCGTCTTTCAACATAAAGATTCAAATATGTGGTTTGCTAATTTTAGAAGTCTCTCTAAATATTGATTCGATCATTAATAGTTCTTCTAAATCAAATTGTGGGAGAGACTGAAAAGCAATTAGGTTTTGCTGTAAATGGTTAATGTTAGTGGTTCCCATTAGTATTGAATTAACAACATAATGGCTTTTTGTGTGGGCGAGTAGGAGGTTAATAGGATTTACCTCATGCTCAAATTTTGCAACTATTTGTTGCGGTAATTCATGCTCTTGCAAAATTTGTACCGCACTTCGATAGGCATTAAATACTGCGTGTGCAATAATCTTAGGGGTTATATTATGTTGCTCCTCCTGCAAAGCTACAAAGGCTCGTACTCCTGCAGCATTTTGCGGACTAAGCTTGGTTTGTAATACATCAAAATGTGGATGATAGTCTGATTTCCAAGCATCCAAGCTCGGAGTACAAAGACCTATCGAACGAATTAATCCTTCAGATTTTAGATCTAATAAAGTCTGGTATACTTGAGTATCGTGTATGACCGACTGAGGTTCGTGCAGAAAGAAAATATCCAGGTAGTCGGTTCTCAGTCTATTAAGACTATTTACGATCGAGCTTCTAAGATAATCAGGCGAAAAATCTTGAACGATTACAGCGTTCTGATTTGCATTATCTCTTTGTTTTTGGACAAAATCTTTCCCGGATGAAAATTGCTGGAAAGCTACTCTGAGTATCGGTTTAGCCAACTTCACCATCCGCGCTTTAATCGACGAATTCCATGTAAATCCAGCCTTAGACGCTAAAATGGTTGACTCTCTCTTGTTTTGGATAAACTTTCCTACAAGGTTTTCCGACTCACCTTGCCCATAAATGTCAGCGGTATCGATGAAATTGACGCCTTGGGCAAAAGCTTCTTCCAATAACTTTAGGCCTTGCTTGGGGCTTAAGCCACTTTGTATGGACGCAATGCGACTTGTACCCATTCCCAAAGGTGAGATTGGTTTACCATTCAAAGAATTTAGAATAGGGGGGGTATTCATGGGGTCGTATTGCCTAATTCGTATTAATGTTCACTCCTAATCAAGTGAAAAACAATGATTTATCAGCTGGAAGTAAAGCTTTCAATCAATGTCATTGGATGTCTATTTTGCGAGGAAGTAAGGAACATTATTTTACGAGAAACTATATCTGATTGGGATCTTTTTATATACTATAAATTAGGTAATTTTTGAACTAGTTTTCATCAAGGAATACGCAGATTGTAACTTTTGCTGTCTCAATGGCTATTAATACAGCTTTTCCAAATTCTCCTAAAAGGAACGACTATCATGAGTCATGATAGTCGTTCCTTTTTAAACAAAATATTGTGAACTATTACATAGCAATTCGCTATTGTTTCACCACCCTTGACCAAGCATGCTTGACTGCTGCTCCTTGGGTATAGCTAAATATTTCAACGAAATAAATACCAGGCGAATATTTACCGAATTGGATTGAGAATAGGTTTTCACCAGCAGAAATATTCACGTCCTTTAATTCTAAGGTCGCGCCATTCATTTTACTCAATCGCAGTTTTGCTGTACCTATGCTAGTATTGGCGTTGCACTTTATTTGCAAGCGATCTACCACCGGATTTGGGAAAAACTGACAATCTACTTGCGCTCTATTTGAATCGAGCACTAAGGATTCTACTTCGGTATAACTAAATGCGCCGTCCAAGTCAATCTGTTTGACGCGATAGTAGGATCGACCATCTAAAGGATCTGAGTCAATAAAACTATATTGTGTGATTTCATTACTATTGCCAACCGCTTCTACTTGACCTATCGGCTGGAATAAGTTCCCATCTGGAGAACGCTCTACCACAAATCCTTGATTGTCTTTTTCTGATGCAGTGGACCATTGACATAATGCTTCCCAATCTTCGGTGAGATTTACATCAAAGCCCAAAAACTCTACTGGGAAGGAGACCGCAGTATCACATGCTGGATCCGCAATGAAATCAAGAGTCTTGCCAGTGGCTAGATCAACATAGTTATCATTGATTAGCGGCAATTTATTTTGCTCAAAAGTATCCAGCTCTGCCGCCGTAAGGGAGTTTGTATTTGCCCCTAACCAATCCTGCAACACAGTAGTGAATACACTACGATAGTCATGCTGGAAGGTATTAAAGTTGTTATTGGTGGTATCAGACAGGTTTGGATTATTACCTGTAACACCTGGTTTGATTCCTTTTCCAATTAGCATCATTGGTGCCGATGTACCATGATCTGTTCCTAAGCTCCCATTCTGGGGAACGGTGCGTCCAAACTCAGAGAAGGTAAGAGTCAGAATTTTGTCTTCTAAGCCTAAGCCCTGTAGATCTTTCTGGAAAGCAGATATTGCTTCTGAAAGATGATAGAGCAAGGTTGCATGCACCCCTTTCGAAGGATCTGAAGAGGTGACTTGGCCACCATGATGGTCAAATCCTCCCAAATAGGCAAGAAAGACCTTTGTCTTAGAGCCGCCACTGAGTAGACGAGCAATCGTTTTTAATTGAGGTGCTAGTCTATTTTGGGTTACACCTGGAGTTCCAGCATAATAAGTATCTGGATATGTTGCCGAATTCGAACCTTGATTATAGACTGTGGCAAGACGAGAAGCGTAAGAGTTTGCAGTGAGCTCCATATTGTTAATGAAGTTCAACTCTTTTGCATAGTGGGAGCTTCCTGCGGATATCGGCAAGGTTCCTCCAGTAGTATTGACTTGGTCAAAGAAATCAATTGGATTGTTCCCCAAGGGGATACCAACAGGGATCCCCGAGTCTCTAAAGAATCCTAGTGTGGTCGTATTGGTACCCATTTGAATGCCAAACGGATCCTCAATATCAGTGTTTGGATAGGCTGTCGGGAAATTTGGATAACGTTTGTCTAGGTAACGCCCTACCCATCCTGAACCTGTTTCAGATGCGGTGGTGCCATCTTTTCCAGACCACCAGATATCGGTACTCTTGAAATGCGATTTGTTAGGGTTAGGATAACAAACATCCATGATGAAGTTGACCTTTCCCTCGTCATACAAACCTTTCATTGCCATGAAATCTGGCTGAATACCGATTTGTTGACTACTTGGGAGAGTACTATCAAGCTGAGTATATTTCCGTAGACCCGTATCTCTAATGCCTACATTAGGTCGGACATTTCGATACAAGCCATATTGATCGAGTGGAATTAGTGTGTTGAGTCCATCATTTCCGCCCCCAAGTTGTATAATAACTACGGCGCGATCATTGATTTCTTCACACGAAAAGGAAGATAGAAACGAAGATTTGCCAAGTACATTGATTGGCATTCCATTGACAAGTAGAGGGGCGGCAAGGGAAGCCTTACCCACGCCTTTTATAAATTTTCTTCTGTTCATTTTGATCAGGTTTTAAAGTAAGTACAAGAAAAGGACTTAGCAGAGTTGAAATTCTGGGGATTGTAGAATTCCGCGAATCAGTTTAGCTAACTGGGGGTAAATGTTAGTAGCATCTCCCGTGCTTTTGTAGTTGTCCCACTCAAACATCCAGTTGATTGCTGATAAGTTGTCAAGGAGTAACTCATCTCTGAAATACATAAGTCTGTCTGTACTTAACTCTACAGGCAAAAGATAATCTACGATCTCATGGACTAGGTGATCTGCAATACGAGCTCCTTCATGTGGACCTGCATTTCCCATTGGATCAGGACCAGTATAAACCGATACATTGGCTGGATCTTCAATGTAGTCTAAGATATTGAAGGTGCCCTCAGGCTGCATCGCTTGGTTATCATGATCTACCAAACGAGAATAGATATGATCGTAACGATTGGGTAAAAGTGATGGATTGATCCAATAGCGATTATAATCAGGCTCTTGGTACATCGGCTCATAACCTGCTACCGATGTAGGATTAAAGATTTGGAATCCCATTTTATCCTGATATCGTTCCATTTTCTCCATCCAATCGTAATAAGCTTTCAAATCGATTGCTGGATCTGGTACCATCACCTTAAAGAAGTTGATCGTATTGATGAAGAGTTCTAAGGGAGACTTAATCTGTCCTCCGATGATTTCATCACCACTGATATTATCGTCCTCGTCGTAAAAGTGCTTTGATTGGAATAGCATCTCTAGGACTGGTGCAAATTGGAAATCATTTTGACGAAAAGCTTCTGCTAAGGGCTTTATTATATCGTTCTCTATTTCCGGAGTAATGTCGTAATGGACATAGAAGCGATAAAGTTTTCGCATGATAAAGAGCGATACAGCTTCTTGACTAAAGATTAACTCGATCAGTTCGTCGACTTCCTCAGCCATGCCTACTTTATCAGAGCGACCGATTATCTTTTTGTTTTGAAAGGCAGGGCTAAAAGCTTTATCCGATGCATCGTGGTACTGAGTGTAGGGCCACATTACGATCCAACCCAAATCTGGATCAAACTTGCTCGTATCAGTATAAATTGCATAGTATCTCCAACCGGTCAAGACTCTAGCTGCGGAACGAATATCATCCTCAGTATAATTGGTATAGTTACCAGGACCAATTTGAGGACCCTTACCAAGGGTGAAAAGCTCTAATAATTCGCGGGCAAAGTTTTCGTTCGGGTGGGCATTGGTGTTATCTCCAATAGTGAGATAGTTACCCATTGCATGGTCGGTACACATCTTTCTGACCAAGTCTTTATAACTTTGATTAGTGTACTTCATGATCAGGTATAGATGGTAATACCAATAACTAGTACCCATACCGTCATGACCTACGGTGCTACAAGTGTGAATAAAGAAGCTAAGGCGATAAAAAGCGGTTGAGGCTTGATTGGGATCAATGTTTTGGTAAAACCACCATTTGTTGGTTTCACCAGTCCCTGCTTTGATGCGCCCATCAGGATGAAACGCATTGGCAGTGTTGTTAGAAGACCCCAAAGAGCCTGCTACTGGGATTGATGGTAATGAAGGAAAGGTTAGCAGAGAACTGACGGCTTGTGTAAACGTCATTTGAGCGAAGATGTCGATGGTTTCCCGATCACATCCAAAGGTGGCTCGACGTAACAAGTGAGCAGCCCTCTTGCGGCCAAGGGTACCGCTTATTGGCGTTAAGGATGCCATAGCAGATAAGCAAATTGCTCCATCACGAGAGGAAGATTCACAGGTGTTGCATTAGGTGTTTACAACCCTACGTGATGAATAGGTTTTTAGTAAAAAATGAAGGTGTACAAAAATTTTCTAATGAATATTTACCCCAAATGATAAATTTTCGTGTGCTGATATGTTTAACAGCAACACTTGATATCTTTCAAATACTGTACCGTCTCGGTACTGAAAAATGCGCAAAAAACTCTAATTTCTGACATCAGCGCTATTTTTTTCTTGGAGATGCTGTTTGATCCATTCTCCGATTGGTGGACTGTATTTTGAAGCTCCGGAATAATTAAGATGTTCGTGATTCAAATAGTTTTCAAACTGTAATTCTCCTTCTAAAAAGCGATGATTAAGGTTATGCACTGGTATACTGTGCTTATTTGCCACAGAATCAACGATGTTGTGAAACTCTTCAAAACCTTTTGTCTTTTCGACCACAGCGAGTTGTTTCCACCAAAGAGGTGGATTGACAATAAAAAGTTGAATCTCATTGTCAAGTGCTAATTCTATCAGTTTGCCAAAATATCTTACTTGACTTTGATTCACTTTTTCGTACTGTTGTGGCACGCCGTCCCATTTCGTGCCATCTATTTGGTTTCGAATTAGCATAAAGCCGTTGTAGGTTTCTTCTATTTCGCGATAGGGTTTGCCCGCTTTGCCTAAGAGTCCATTGACTAGTGCTTTTGCTAGGTATTTTTCTTTGGCAGTCTTGAAAAAGAAGGTGGTATAGTCAGGGTCGTCTGCTTGAGTGTATAAACTTAGTGTAAAGCTCGCATCATTTACTACCAGAGGGGTGTATTTGCCAGCATCGATAGGTAGTGTAAACATGACTGGGTTGGTGCCTAGTACCAATACTTTGGGGGCACTAGCTTTGTTGTCGAGTACATATTTTAACGTATGATACGATTCGTAGGGACTAGATATATAGACACCTAGATTGAAGACACTCATATCGCACTTCTCTTCGAGAACGCGAGAGTCTAGCGCATCTGATATATGAGAATCTCCCATCAAGAGCATATCAAACTGCTGCTCTTGAAGAAAATAATCCTGTTTCGCATCGATAAAACCAATATAATCAACTGGTCTGTAGGCTTGTAATACCAGAGAGATCAAGCGATCCATGCCAAACAGTAAAGCAGTGAATATGACTATTTTGATAAGCAGATTTTGCATCAGTTGGCCGATTAGAATTGGAAGTAAATAAAGGATTGTGGCTGGCCACCAAAGAGTAGGATACCCCAAACTAGCCCAATATAACCTACCCAACGAATCGCTATAGGTAGTTTCTCAAGTTTGGCAAGCGTATGGAGCTCTGTCCTATTACGCCATTCTAGAGTGAGGAGAAAGCCAATCCCTGCGATCAGCATTAAGCGTTCCGCTGAAAGCGAAGGCGCAGAAAATAAACTCTTGCTGAATAAACCACTAAAGTAGGTAAATGCTTCACTTAGACTCCCAGCCCGGAAAAAGATCCAAGCAAGACTTACGATTAAAAAATTACTGAGCATTTGCAGCAACTCTTTCGGATTGGGTAAAAGACGGCCTTCAGCAACGGTGCCTAGGTTTTTGCGATTGAGGTCGAATATGATCAATGGCAAAAACAAGATTGCATGAATTCCCCCCCAAATAAGAAAAGTCCAATTCGCACCATGCCAAAATCCACTTACCAAGAAGATGATAAAAGTATTGCGAATCACTTTGGCTTTGCTAACGCGGCTTCCTCCGAGAGGGATATATAAATAGTCCCTAAACCAGGTAGAAAGAGAAATATGCCAACGACGCCAAAACTCGCCCACATCCCTAGAAAAATAGGGAGTGGCAAAGTTTTGCATTAAGTCAAATCCTAATAATCTCGCCGTACCGATTGCGATATCTGAATAGCCGGAAAAGTCTCCATATATCTGAAAGGCAAAAAAGATGGCCCCAAGTAATAAAGTACTCCCGCTATGTGCTTCGGGACTCCCAAATATCTCGTTCGCGAATAGCGCACAGTTATCAGCGATTACCATCTTTTTGAAAAGGCCCCATAATATCTGTCTCAATCCATCTTTGGCACGCTCTAGATCAAATTCACGGTTGACGTAAAACTGGGGCAAAAGCGCCTTTGCACGTTCGATCGGACCCGCGACTAGCTGGGGAAAAAAGCTGACAAAAGTGAAAAAAGGAATGATCTCTTTACTGGGTTCTAACTGCCCTCGATAGATATCGATGGTATAGCTTAATGTCTGGAAAGTATAGAAACTTATCCCAACAGGTAGCAATATATGGAGGGTACTAGCTTCTAAAGGTGCGCCAAAGAGGGTGAATGCTTCGACAAAGCTTTCGACAAAGAAATTGTAGTACTTAAAGAACCCGAGCATCCCTAGATTAAAGCCAATACTCAAATAAAGAAGCAATTTCTTCTTTTTGATATTTTGTTCGGCATGTACCCTTTGGCCCACATAAAAATCTAGGGCTGAGCTGAGGATGATTAGCCCCAAAAATCGCCAATCCCACCAGCCATAAAAAAAATAACTAGCGGCGAGCAAAAATAGATTCTGGAGATCTAGCTTCCTTTTGAGAGGAAACCAGTAAATCAAAAATACTAGCGGCAGGAAGATTGCAAATTCAATAGAGTTGAATAGCATATATTGGTGATGTTTCTTAAGCTCAGATTAAATATCCGGAGTCGCCGGAGTCGCGTGTTGGGCCAATTGAAGGGCACGGTCTAGCTTTTCGATATCGATAGTGATATCTAATGCTTGCTTTTCCAGTTCCTCCATTTGTTCGATTTTCAGTAGGGTTGCGGGATCATCTTCTGGTATAGACCTTACTACAATATAGTCCATGCCCATATTCAGGCCAATGTTCCAGCCTGCCATTGCAAAAGTGGAGTGATGAGTCAATTCGACCACTGTAACTCCAGGTTTGCAAAAAACCATATTGGCTAAGCCAGCACCATGTGGAGCGACAATAAACGATGCTTCTGAAAGCAGCTTGATTTTTTCTGGCATATTCATCGTCTCTAATAATACGATGTCAAAACCTAAGCTTTCAAGATGAGATTCTAGATGCTTTTCGTTTAGGACTCTACGATGGCCGCAATTACCGCGACTGATGTATATCTTTTTCTCCGCTTTTTGTGGATAGATATGATCTGCAAAAGTCTGATGTAGATACTGGCAGGGCCAAATAGGGATTTCAAAGAAATATCCGATCAAAGATGGTACGATCAACTCTTCTGCTTGTATATGCGGATACCAATGTGATTCAATGATCTTTTCCTTGGGAATATTGAGCATCCCCATAATCTCATCAATAAAATTGGTCACTTTGCTAATGATAACAATGTGATCGACTTCGTCTAACGAGATACCTGCCTTTGCTAATAGATGAATACGCGGGATCACTTCCATGATCCAATGATAATAGCCAGCTCCTGAGTGTATCGCTAGTACAACCGTTTTACCTTTTAGTTTTTTGGGTGGAGGTAAACTCTTGAGTTTATCAGTTAGTACTGGTCCGTTTTCGGTTTCTATAATGTATTCATCCTTGCGGTCTAATATCGTTCCGGCCAAATCCAATAATAACTCATTGTCAGAGGTGATGATATTACCTTCGGTGAACGTTCGGCCATTTGGGATGGTGACGACAAATGACTCCCGATATTCGGAGTGGTAATTGAGCTTATTCAATAAAACCTGGTCTTCCTCCAAAGTAATTGGAGGCGTACGTTCCATCGATTGAGCTTCGATGACTACTTGATATTTAGCCTTGGTATGTGGCTTTAGTTTTTCAACTTCCCACCAATCGGAAGTATGACGAATCACCTTGGATGGAGGTGGACTCGCTGGGTGTAACAATCTGTGCGGTAATGTCCTGAGCTTAGGGATTATCCCCCAAATGGGCTTAACAATTTTCTTAAGTCTAGGGGATTTTTTTACATAACTATAAAGTCGTTCTAACACTAATTTCATTGATCGTATTGTGCCTTTAATGTTTTAGGGATCAGGTGCTTATCTTATGGCTGTTTTTGATGCAAGATTCGTAAATCTCGATCAGGGTCTTATAGTTAGCTTGGGGCGAATAGAGCTCATCATAAAGATTGCGGGACTCCTGAGAGTATTGATTAACTAAATGGGGCTTAGATTGGAAGTAATCAATCTTGCTTAGTAGTTGATCTGCATTGCCTGCTTCAAATTTGAGACCATTGATGTCTTCATGAACCATAGCACCAGGATTACCCAAGTCAGAAGTAATAATAGGGGCTCCTGCTGCGAGGGCTTCAATGATGACCATAGGCATACCTTCATACCAAACCGAAGGGAAAATCAAACCTTTGGTCGTGCGAAAGTGATGCATAACTTCCTCTCGACTTTGGAGGCCAATATATTGGATATTGGCGTTTTGGGCTGCTTTCTCTTCTACGAGTGGACGCAGCGGGCCATCTCCAACAATTTTGACTGAGAAATCACCTTTCTCAGCTGCTTCAAGAAGTACCGAGATTCCTTTCTCTGGAGATAGGCGTCCTACAAATAAGAAATGATCTCCTCGCTCCAATTCTTCTTTACCAGGATCTGGAACAAAGTTTGGTTTGATTGCTAGCTGCTCTGGGCGTAGTTGCAGAGAACAATTAGAAAATATCTGTCGCGAAAACTCGGAGAAGACAATGTATTTATCTACTTGCTTTTTGTAGGTGCCTTTTAACTTGTGTAAAGCCGTAATATTGGCAATACTCCAAGTCTTCATCAGTGAACCTTCCCAAACTCGCTTGCGAATCGCGCCTATGGGATAAATCTTGTTTACACTATCGAGATATATCTCACCATCATGAAACAAGAAGGCACTCGGGCAAAGTAAACGATAGTTGTGTAAAGTCTGGACAACTGCTACTCCAGCTTCCTGAGCCGCATAGTAGATTGCCGGAGAGGCTACATAGAATGTATTGTGAACATGGACTACATCAGGCTTGAAATCAGCGATTTCGGCTTTCACCAATTGCTTGGCCTTTGAATTTGAAAGGCTTTGCGCCATCGCTTTAATACGGCCTAATGCTCCATTAGGGATGTCTGCATTATCAAACATACATATCCTAACTTGGTGCCCATATGATTCGAGCAACTCTTTTTCGGCAGCTACGACAGTGTCTTCACCCCCTTTTTGCAAGTATCGGTTATGTATGATCAGTATCCTCATATATTGCTTTACTGTAAAAGAAAGACGCCTAAGCAGGTTTCTTTACATGTAATCCTTCAGATGTAGTGAGTGTTTTGTGCTTTTGATAAAAAGCTTGGATAGATTCAGCGACGTCGCTGACTATCTGATTTAGTTTTTTTCCCTCTACGGGAACGATAATATCTGTTGTTTCGTCACAATGCATTGCTGGGCCACCTAGCTTGAGGACTAAGCATGGCAATTGATAAGCTTTCGCTTCTAAAATGACGAATCCCCCCGAATCTCTAAGGCTCGGAAAGACAAACAAATCATGACTACTATATAATTCTGCTAATTGATCCCTTGCTACTTGCCCTAGAAAGTTGACAGGTAGATCGTGAGTCTCAACAAATTGTTTGAATATATGTCCATCTCCTCCGCTACCGGCAATATTGAGTTCTAAGGGTATATCGTCTCCAATACTAGCCAATGCTCTCAATATGATACCAATGCCTTTCCACTCTACGAGGCGACCTACAAACAATAGTTTTAAGGGGCCTTCCGCTTTATTTATTGAAGTTGTGACTTCTGCATCAAAATCTTCGTCTCCTAATAAAGAAACTGCTTGTTCTACACGGCATCTCTTTTGAGGGCCAGCCGGTAAGATCGATTTCGATTCAGGGGTAACAGCGATGATTTCGTCTGCTTTTTTCAAACTAAGCAGGACGAGAGGATCAATCTTTGGTGTCTGCTGAAAAAAGAAACGAGCTAACTCCTTGATTCTATTTTTCAAGGAAAAAATAGCTAGCATCGATAAGGGGAAGCGTTCGCCGCCGGCGATAGGCCCATGAATATAGTGCTTGGCAAAGTACCAAGCGAAAGAGGGAAAGCGGTGACTAACGATCGTAACCTTTTGCGCTACATCAAATTGATTTTTCTTAAAGCGTTTTTTCATGAAGAAAAACGCCATCACTTCCCACCAATATACATTAAGCATATCTCCCCAAAGCGTTCGCTCCTGATTCGCTATAAAATTGGGTAGATCATAATAATGGAAGTGAACTTGGCTGGAAAATGGCCTTTGTGCAATCGCTGCCTTGATGTTGGCACGGCTATCACGTACTCGTTTGACCCCATCCTTGCCTATATATCGATCCCCAGTACGGGTTACTACATGTAGCTCGTCATACTCAGCGGCAAGTTTAGTTACCCAGTTCCAACCGACTCCGGGTTCACTACCTACTCCTGGTTCACAAGCATATGCAGAGATCAATATTGAGGATGCCTTGGCCATGTATTAATTCGTAAAAAACTGGTAATGTTTGTTGGCTTGTTTGCGATGGCTTTCCCAACGAGGATCGTTTACAATTTGATCTTTGAGTGCCTTTTTCGCTTTTGCTTTTTCAGCATTGGGCCTAGAGTTGACATGCTTGAGATTGGAATCAGCTTTTTCGACTTTGTCAAGTTGATCGATCTCTTGAAAGATAGTTTCGTTATCCACTTCCGTTTTGCCTGCAAGACTCACTAGACCCGTTTGAGCTTCTAGTTCTGCGATGCAGTCTAAGGGGTGGTGAATCATCTTCTCGAACGTCCAGATGATCAGTTGATCTTTGATTGGGATCAAGGATTCGTGAAAGGAGTTATACCAATGGAAGGCACTCCAGATTGAAACCTTTTCTTCACGCAGTAGGAGAGAGGTGATTGCGGCCATAGGCTCGCGGATCAACAATACGGCTGGCACTCCATCTTGAACGGCCCGTTTCATTTGGACAGGTAGATGAAGGTGATGCGCGATGCTTAGCTCTTCGGTAGCAAACTTTTCTACTAGTAGAACGCTATAGGTGTTAGCGCTACGCGGAAAGCCTTCAATACAGAGATTGCGTCCTTTGTGATAGGCTAGATCTGGTCTTCTTCTACCTACCAAACTATATTTTCCGAGCACGTTACGGACGTAGTTACGAGCTGTATATGGTAATAATGCGTTACTCATTTCTTATTTGGACTTGATGTAATGGTCAATGCCATAAAGACCATTGGTAAACTTTAATAGCTTGCGGATACTCAAAAGGGAAACGTCGAAGAAAGCGTAGCGCTTGACGTTTTTAGGGGTAATCCGGAAATTGAAGCGAGAGTAGCGATTAAAGATGATGAGTCCTTCTTTGCGATAGACTAAATTATTCTCTTTAGTAGGCAAAGACTTATTGGTTTCATGCCAGCGAAAGGAAGCAAAAAAATCGTTGATAAACTTGATATTATAGCCGCTGTGTAGGATGTTGGCAAAGAAATCTTTGTCCATGCTGATGTGCATATCCTTGTCAATCAATATACCATCATCAATGATCTTTCGGCGAAAGAAAAAACTTGTGGAAGGGATATAGCAATGAAATAAGGATAGCCACTTGAGGGGCTTATGTACCACTAGATTGCGAGTGAATTCATTTTCACCGTTGACAAAGCGTACGTTGGAATAAATACCATCAATTGAATCGTTGGCAAATATACCCATCACTTTTTCAAGCGTATTGGGCATATAATAGTCATCAGCGTTTAACCATCCGATGATTTCCCCGCGAGCTTTTAAGAAACCTTTATTGATTGCATCACTTTGGCCTTCATCAGGCTCAGAAATAAAAGTGACGTGGGGATATTTTGCTGCTACTTCTGCTGTGATATCATCGGAACAATTATCAATTATGATATGCTCGACATCTAAGTCGCCCATTTGCTCTTTGATACTGACGATAGCATCTTCTATGTATCTACCTTGATTGTACGATGGCGTAACGATTGATATATCTGGTCGTTTCATCGAATGTTGATTGTCAGTTTTAATAGAGGAGTATGTTGAAGGAATTGAAGTCATAAAAATTGTAATAAATCAGATAGCTTCTTACGAATGCGTTGTAGACGGCTGATTTTCAAGGCTGACCTGTTCGGTATGACTTTGAGAATCAATTGGGTTTTTGAGAACATTAAGCATGATGGCTATAATCCCAATGAAGAACCAAAGCATAATGCTAAACTGATAATGTTTTATTTCCGCATTTGTTCCGGATTGAAACATTTGTGAAAGTAAGCCACAACCTAGGAATAAGAAGTATGGTGCGTACCTTATATCTTTGGATGATACCATCAGACACTTTAGACTGTATAAAAGCAAAAGGGTCAGCAGTAATCCTGTGAAAACTAGTCCATTGGTCATAGAAATTGCCAGGAAATCATTATGAGCCAAAGAATTGTCGACGTAACTCTCCCCTTCTTTATGGGCCCAGTGCAATGAGGTAATGTCAATTAATTCATTATCAAAAGGCCTGCCCAATAGCATTCGCTCATTGCTAGAGACGAGATTTTCCCAGAAAATCCCCCACATAAGCTGACGAAAGTCGGAACTAGTTCTGTTATGTTTATTCCCATTACCTGCAGCAATATCGAGGAACTCAGTTTGAAATTTGAGTACTTTTTGAGCGGCTTCAAATTGAAGCAAAATGGCTCCCCCCACGATAAAGGCAACAATGATGCTAAACTTTTTGAGAATACTCACTTTCGTAGAAATGAATATAAAGTAGCCTGTTGCCAAGACGGTAACAATGATCATTGATCTTACTCCGGTCAAAAATATGATGCCGAGGTAAGCGAAGACCATTATGTACTTATTATAGGGGAGTATATGCAAACGCTTTTTGTAGTGAATCTCGAGAAAGCAAATAAGTAGTCCATAAAAGATTACTTCAACCTCAGAGTTACCAGGCGAAAACCTCCCCTCCTCATGGGGCTTACCTAGCACTACCATCATGATAGTATAGAAGGCAACGTATAGGGAACAGAGCGAAATGATCTGCATCAGTTTACGCATCGCATAGACCGGATCGTTCCGCAAATAGCGGACACACATCAATATCAAAATCGAAGCGATATAAAAGCGTGCTTCGCCAATCACATACCCAATCGGACTCACCATGACCCCTCTGACAAAATTGAAAAGCCAGAATGCTGTAATGAGGAGAACTAACCACTTGAGATGATAGGAATAGATCTCTGGTTTCTTTAAAAAATGGAGGACAGCAATCGCTATCATCATGATGAAAAACACATCCAATAGCAAAATCCGCGTACCCCCGCCACTGATAAGCTCAAACCTGCTCGCCCAATCTCGCATGTCCGAATAATAGATCAGCGTAAATACAAATACGAGTTCGGCAGGCCTTGTGAAATAGTAGAGCGCATTGCCCAATAAAAAAGCTACCAATAAATAATTGACAAAGGCCAATTGTGGTGCGGCTGTAAGTGAGATGATCTTTATAAACATCAAACCACTAAATATCCAGTATTTTTTATCGAGCAATAACTCGAATGCTGGTTCTTCTTTTACTGATATTTGTGGATGAGCTTGAATCATGAGAAATCTCTGTTTTACAGGAGCTAGAGGGTAATTTATTTGTTAAAGACCATTTTAAGCGGTCCTTTTAGCATTGAGGCGAATAGGCGAATGATTGACGGATCAAACAATTGAATAAATACAGAATATAATGCAATTGTTACAATGACTTTTCCGCCTAAATGAACATAGTAATAGATGTCCCCAAACGGTACCTCAGGCCAAAAGTATAATGGTAAGGCAACTGCCGTGCCAGCTAATATAGCTTTGCCTAAATCTTTGAAAATAGTCCATTTGGCTTGACCTAATTCGGTCGGCAAGAAAAATGGTGCGATCAATGCCATCAGTGCATTGCGCAAAAATATTCCTAAGGCTACATAATCGAGCCCGAAAGTATAGAAGATGCCAAACATCATAAAGTTGAGCACGGTCGAAACCAGATTGGCTCTAAATGAAGTGCCTGACTTGTCGATCGCGAGCAAAACATCATTGATATAGGATGCTAAGACTAAGAATCCCGCTGAGGCCATCAACCAGCTCATAGAGACTGCGCTACCTAGGTATTTTTCACCAAAACCTATCAGTACTACATCCTTCGCCATAATGGCGATTGAGAAGCAAATTGGAAAGATCAAAAGATTGACTTTGCCTGAGTAGGAAATCAATACGGACCGCAATTGCGGAACGTCATTTTGCAGCTTCGAAAAGATCGGTAATGCTACCCGGCCAAGAGAGTTGACCAAAAGATCTTTAAAGGTGCTATATACTTTACTCGCAATGGTAAATAAGCCCGCAGCTTCTACACTAATCAAGGCTCCGATAAGGAGGTTGACAAACTCTGCATTGCCATAAAACAATAGCTTGCTGCCCATCACATTGACGCCAAAAGCGAATAGTTTTTTATAGCGCTGCCATGAAAAGTAAAAGCCAATGCGATAGTCTGATTGTATCCAGAAAACGATGTTGACAATTACGCCTACAGTAAGGAGGTAATAGATCAATGACCAGGCTCCCATGTCCATAAAGGCAGCGATAACACCAACGGTTCCTCCGACAAAGATTCCAATCACCTGAGCGATTGCAATGGCCTTGAACTTGAGTTCTCGTTGGAAGATCGAACGCTGTACAATATTGAATGTGTGTAAGACTAAATTAAAGGACATTACAGTGATCAGCATTTCTAATTCCGGACGCTCAAAATATTCAGCGACGAAACCAGAGCTACCAATTAGGATGCCCATCAAAATTACGTTCATCCCAAAACTGCCCCAAAAGGAAGTATCTAGGTCTTCTTTCTCCAAAGTGGGTTTTTGGACGATAGCTGCTGCAAAACCTTGTTCAGATAAAATCTGTACCAAGGCCATAATACTACTGACAATGGCTACAACCCCAAAGTCATCTGGTTCAAGCAATCTCGCCAGAATGAGAAATATCAATAGCGTAAGGACACGACTACCAAATTTCTCAGTTAGCGTCCAAATAACACCTGATATAGAATCTTTTTTTACGTCCACAATAATTTACTCAGTTTTGGAGCGATAGGGGAGGAGTGCCGCCGATGTAAGGAGAGATGCGATGCGAAAGGTCTTGGCACATCTTATTTGCTCCCAAAACATTGAGGTGGTCATCATCATTATAATCTTTTAGATCTACTAGATTGAGACCGTTACGAAGAGTATAGTCATTATAATTTATATAAGGAACTTCATACTGTTTGGCAAGAGCGCCAAAATATTCATCGATTGCTTCTTTATTCTTTATGTCTTCGAGACAAATCACTGGCAAAGGAGTCGTGGTCCAAACCATTTGGATGCCTTTTTCTCGGCATAGCTTCACCATCTTATCCAGATAGTCAAGATTTTTGGCACCGACAGCTTTGGGTTTGAAAATATAGTTTTTAAACTCGTTCTGTGCTAGTTCTTCGGCTGTGATGGTGTTCTTATGTGGCACATAACCCTTATAGGTTTCCTCTTTCCAGTGTTTCATCTTCTTTTTGATACCAAAAAGAATACGAGCTCCCGGAAAGTGATTGCGATAAGTATAAGTTGGCAAAATCACTCTCGCCTGCTCTTGGATGTTAAACTCACTTTGAAAGAAGTCTAGTTTTTCTCCTGCTAGATTGACATAGCCAAAATTGTAAAGGTGATTGTAACTAGAGCCAATAAAAGTGCGATGGAATATATCGAAGACCACTACTTTAGGAGTATGCTTCGCTAACACTTCTTTTAAGGCTATATAACCTGATCCCGGACGTAGTCCAACTCCTGCGATATTGAAAGAGTTTGAGCCGGTAATGCTATCAAATATTGCAGGATTGATACCACTCAGAAAATGAGAAGACCCAATAAATAATAAGTCAAGGCTATCCGCTTCTATTTTTTGGTAATCATTCCATTTGATATAACCATATTCTGATTCTGCATACTTAGGTCCCATAGACTTTAAGCCCCAACCAATCAGGAGATTGAGCAAAAATATACCTATAGAGTAGGCTAATATTTTGGTGATGAATTTCTTCATTATTTGGGCTTATTAAAACTGAAAGTAAATGAAAGACTCACTATCATCAAATCCATAAAGGAGGATTAGCAAAACCAATGCCGTGTATGCTACTGGTCGCAACCATCGAGAAGTATGTATCATCTCAAGGCCGTGTAATTTGCTACGCTGGATCCACTCGATGCCTAACAAGATCAAGATGAATGGAATTGGGCCACGGTGAGATGGTGGCATTTGGAATATCGTGGTCGAAAAAATATTGCTAATGTAGGTGATGGCATGCATGACGTCTTCAGCACGAAAGAAGATCCACGAGAAGGTAACCAGAACAAATGTTGTTATCATTTGGAAGACTTCCTTGACGTTCGGCAGCCACTTGTTTTGGGCTACAACCCCTCTCTTTTTAGACGTTCCTAGGATGATAGAAGGGACATAGTACAATCCATTCAAGAATCCCCATACTACAAAGGTCCAGTTAGCTCCATGCCAAAATCCACTTACCGTAAAAGTTACAAGACTGTTCCATATTTGGCGCCCTTTGCTTACGCGGCTACCTCCTAATGGTATATAAACATAGTCGCGAAACCAGGTAGATAAAGAGATGTGCCAACGTCGCCAAAACTCTCCAATGTCTCTTGAAAAATAAGGGGTTTTGAAGTTGGTCATCAGATCAAAGCCAAATAATTTGGCTGTACCAATGGCAATATCAGAGTAGCCTGAGAAATCACAATAAATCTGAAAGGCAAAGAATATAGCGCCCAGGACCAAGGTGCTGGCTCCCTCTGTATCAGAATTGCTGAAAATCACCTCTACGTGTGGAGCAATATTGTCTGCTACGACCACTTTTTTGAATAGACCCCAGAGGATCTGGCGTAAACCATCAGTGGCTTTGGCATATTCAAATTTGCGCTCTTTCAAAAATTGAGGCAATAGGTTGGAGGCCCTTTCGATCGGACCGGCTACCAATTGCGGAAAGAAGCTCACAAAGGCAAAAAACGCAATAGGTTCTTCAATAGGTTGGAGTTCCTTGCGGTATATATCGATACTATAGCTTAGAGTCTGGAAAGTATAAAAACTAATCCCGACCGGTAAGATGATTTGAAGTGTATGGACACTCATATCTACGCCTACACCGGCGAACGCTCCCACAAAACTTTCGATAAAGAAGTTGAAGTACTTGAAGAATCCAAGTATTCCCAAATTGATCGTTAAGCTTAGCGCTAACAATCTTTTTCGTGTGCTGATCTTTTCTGCTTTGGCTAACTTAGGACCTATAATAAAATCCGCCAATGAACTGATGAAAATCAGTCCCAAAAATCTCCAGTCCCACCATCCATAAAATAGATAGCTTATGGCTAATACAAAAGCATTTTGGAGCTTTAAACTTCGCTGAAATACAAACCAGTAAAGGACAAAGGTAAGAGGTAGGAAGATTGCAAATTCAATAGAGTTAAATAGCATGTCTTTCTTGGCTTAAATAGCCTTTTCAGATAATTGGTGAGTGAGTTGGGAATATTGGGGTATGATCGTGGGAGATTCGCGATTATAAAATTCTACCCCAAACAGATCAATGATTTCAAAACAATCTTTAATGACCGCTTCATTTTCGGGCTTCATCCATTCCACGATCTTGGACTGACCTGAGAAACTAGCACTACTTACCCTTTCATCGCTCGTAGAAGCTGAAGGGACTGCTAATCCCGACAATAGTGCATCTGTAGCTTTTAGATTTAGGTATTTGGCTAATTTGTTGATCATAAAGTTAGAATCCATCTGCAATTCTTCGTAAGTGATCAGCAGACAATTATGATCTTTGCCGTTTTGCTCAAAATAACGCCAGAGAGGCAGATGTGAAAGTGCCCAGCATAAAGCTCTCAATTGATGGGGCTGGCCATTTTCTTTGATGGCAAGCGCAGCATTGTATTGCTCATCATTGAGATATTTTTCTCGATAAGCAGTACTGTTCAAATAGGCATCAGTTTGATAAGCAATTTGGGTTCTGACTGTCGATAAGATGGTCGGAACTGGATGTCTTAATAGATAAAGATTTTGAAACCCTAGATTCAACACAAAGTCGATGCATGGATTAAAATCATTTACCTTCAGGACCCGGCGGTTGACAAAGAGGTGATAGTTTTTCCGAAAAACATTGTACGGGCTACTGAGACGACTAAGCTTAGGCACAGTAAAATAAGCCGCAATCTTGTCTTTCAGTCTGTCAGGGACAGAAAATAAGACATCATCCGCATATATTTGAGGATCATCAATGATTTCCTTTATGCTGCTACGAGAAACAAAGCGTACTCCATTAGGCTCGTTGATATAGTTAAGCTTAGGCTCACGACTGAGCACCTCCATTAACCAAGTAGAACCACTTCTCATCGAACTCAATAAGAGAATATCCTTCTCGTCACTTTTTTGATAAAAATGAAAACGAGTAAAAATTTCCCTTATACTTTCTCTGATAAAGTTATTTTTTCGTAAAACGGAACCTTGTTTAACGTACATAAACGTTTGATTTAGAGTAGACTATCATGCAAACTGGTGCCGATAGAGTCAAATGTAGACTTATACCGGAAGTTCTAGTGTTACAGGATACTTTTTGAGTTGTTGGCGCTTATACCAATTGCCTGCAAAGAGAAGCATGACCGAGAATCCAAAGATGTTAGGAAACTTGAAAAAATCTTTACCACAATCGCGAAAGAACTTGAATAAGAGCTTCATCCCTGCTGAACGATTACCACTCAAAACATTAGTGCGGATTTCGTTGAAATAGGCTGTAACTCTTAGTCTGCGATAATATTTGAGAAAAGAGGGGTTTTCTTTGCCCCACTTTTCTCTCACCACAGCTATGCCGCCGAGGCGCTTACTAATATCGGTTGAACCGCGTACCCCTAAATGATGACGATAGTAAACAAGACTTTCGTCTAAAGGCTGAACGTCATATTTGTAAGAAATTCTCAACCACATATCCCAATCTGCTAGAGATGGGAGTGAGGTGTCAAAAAGTCCACAAGTATCAAAAACCACCTTTTTTAGGGAAACAATTGAAGATGAAGCCAAGACAAACTTTCCTGCCAACATAGCTGCAGTAGTATCTGCAGGACGTGCTGGTGGAGCGATCTCTTTATGGCCTAGTATATTGTCATCCCAAAATTGGAGCAGGCCAGTATATACGATACCAACATTAGGGTTCGCATCGTGAACTGCGACGCTTCGTTCCAAGAATTGGGGCTTCCAAACATCATCATCATCTAACAAGGCAATGATTTCTCCTCTAGCTTCTGCTAAAGCAGAATTTCGAGATTGAGATTCACCTCCATTTTGAACATGGTGGATGACTCTGATGCGATCATCATTTACTTTGGCGACAACCTCATCGACTGTATCCTTGAAAGGAGGGAAGTCATTGACTACAAGTACTTCGAAATCGGCAAAAGTTTGCCCTGAAACGGAGATCAAAGCTTTTTCCAAATAAGCAGTGCGCTTATATGTAGGTATGACTACCGTTACTTTGGGATCTTTCATCAAGAATTGCTTTTAATTGTGTACGCGTTTGTTCGTTATATCCTGGTATTACAGAATATATTTATTCTGTAACAGCATTAGGCTTTACTACTCCTTTGAAATAGTCAAGCGTGATTTTAAGTCCTTCGCTTCGCTGAACTTTAGGTTCCCACCCTAGCAAGCTTTTGGCTTTACTAATATCCGGCTTACGGATCTTAGGATCATCCTGAGGTAACTCTTTGTAAATGATTTTACTATCACTACCTATAAGCTCAATCACTTCCTTGGCAAAATCCAAAATGGTGATCTCTGAAGGATTACCTACATTGACTGGATCTACTTCATCACTCATCAATAGACGATAGATACCTTCGATCAAATCATTGACAAAGCAAAATGAGCGGGTCTGGCTACCATCCCCAAATACAGTGATGTCCTCACCTCTCAAAGCTTGGCCCATGAATGCTGGCAATACACGGCCATCATCCAGACGCATGCGCGGTCCATAAGTATTGAAGATGCGTACGATACGCGTTTCAACGCCATGATAGCGATGATAAGCCATCGTCATTGCTTCCATAAAGCGCTTAGCTTCATCATAACAACCCCTGAAACCTACTGGGTTTACATTGCCCCAATAATCTTCTGGCTGAGGGTGGATCAACGGATCTCCATATACTTCAGAAGTACTGGCTATCAACATTCTTGCCCCTTTTTCCTTAGCCAATCCCAACATCTTGTGGGTACCCATGGCACCAACTTTGAGGGTTTGAATCGGAATCTTGAGGTAGTCGATAGGACTAGCAGGAGAAGCGAAGTGTAGGATATAATCCAAATCCCCTTCTACCCAGGTGTACTCAGTTACATCATGTTTGATGTAGCGAAAATCTTCGTTGCCGAAGAGATGTTCTATGTTTGCGATATTTCCTGTGATAAGATTGTCCATCGCGATTACGCGGAAATCTTTGGCAAGGAAAAAGTCACAAAGATGGGAGCCGAGAAATCCGGCTCCACCAGTAATTAATACTGTTGGCTTATTTTTCATTTAGGCGTGCACCAATTGATTGTACAACTTCCGGACGACCGATAGAGAAGTAGGTAAATCCTGCTTCTTCCATGTCTGCCGGTTCGTAGATATTACGACCGTCAAAGATGATCTGATTTCTAAGACTTGCTTTGACTGTATTGAGATCCAAAGAACGAAACTCACTCCACTCGGTGATGATGAGTAGAGCATCGACATCTGCCGCCGCTGAATAAGCGTTTTCGGCATAGTCTATATCCAGCTTGGTGTACATCTGGACTGCTTCCATAGCTTCAGGATCGAAAGCTTTGATCTTCGCGCCTTTGGCTAATAACTCCTCAATGATAACTAATGCCGGAGCTTCCCGAATATCGTCAGTATTGGGCTTGAAGGCCAAACCCCAAACTCCAAAAGTCTTACCACTCAAATCTTCACCAAATTGCTCCACGATTTTGCTAACCATGACTGATTTTTGGCGTTGATTGACGGCCATGACCGAATCCAAAATGCTAAAGTCGTAATCGTACTGACGAGCCGTTTTGAATAAAGCTGAGACATCTTTCGGAAAACATGAACCACCGTATCCAACACCCGGAAATAAGAAACGAGCGCCAATGCGACTATCGGTTCCCATCCCTCTTCTGACGTTGTCAACGTTTGCGCCTACCTTTTCGCAAAGGTTAGCGATTTCGTTCATGAAGGAGATTTTTGTCGCTAGAAATGAATTAGCGGCATATTTGGTCAGCTCTGAGCTTCTTTCGTCCATAAACAGGATTGGATTTCCTGAAAGTACAAAAGGCTTATAGAGGCGTTCCATTTTTTCTATCGCCTTTGCCGAACGCGTTCCAATAACGATACGCTCTGGCTTCATAAAGTCTTCGACAGCAAAGCCTTCACGCAAAAACTCCGGATTGGAGATTACGTCAAACTCTACTTTCGCTTCGGCAGCAATCGCTGCCTGTACTTTATCGGCAGTTCCTACTGGAACGGTGCTTTTATTAACGATGATTGTGTAACGATCCAACATTGGACCAATCTGGCCAGCTACTCCCAATACGTACTGAAGATCGGCAGAGCCATCTTCCATAGGAGGAGTAGGTAGAGCTAAGAAGATGATATCTGCGAAGCTAATTGCTTGAGCGAGATCATCTGTAAAGTGGAGTCGGCCTTCACCGATATTGCGTTCAAAAAGAACTTCTAAACCTGGTTCATAAATGGGTACTTGACCAGCTTTGAGCATTGCAAGTTTACGAGGATCATTATCCACACAGAGTACTTCATTGCCAGCTTCGGCAAAGCAAGTGCCTGTTACAAGGCCCACATAACCAGTTCCAATTACTGCTATTTTCATTTTTTAACTATTGCTAAAATTTATATTGCTTCTTAAGCATGAACTTTTTTCGGAGTCGAGACATGTCTGTTTGTAAGTAGCAGTAGTAGAAATATCGAATTTGAAACAAAGTATCTTTTAAAAAGTCTGCGGGGGTTTTGTGCGAGGCGGTATAGCCATTCCAAAGCAAATTTTTGCATCCACTGCGGTGCGCGCTTTTCATAGCCGAGATAAGTCCTAAGTGCATTGCCTATGCCCAGCATGGAAGCGTGAACGCGCCCTTTATGAGCTGCCATCCACTTTTCTTGCTTAGGACATCCTAACGCAACAAACAGAATGTCGGCATCGCTATCGTTGATCATCTCTACCACCTCTTGATCTTCGCGTTCGCTAAGAGCGCGAAAAGGAGGAGAGTATGCACCAGCAATTTGCAAGCCCGGAAACTCAGCTTGAGATTGTTTACTGATGGCTGCTAGAACCTCATCAGTATCGCCATAAAAAAAGACCTTTAACCCTTGCTCCGCAGAACGCTTCAGCAACTCGGGTACTAAATCCATGCCAGCCACTCTTTCTTGCTCAATATTATCCTTTATTTTCAGGACTTTGCAGAGAGGCATACCATCTGGAGCTGCAATATCTGCTTGATCGACTGCCTCTTTGAGTGCTTGATCTTTGCGACTTTCTACTACCATGTGTACGTTGACACAACAGGTGTAAGAAGATTGTTTTTGACGGCCTAGCTCTAATACACGTTGGACGAAATCCTCAAAGCTGCCAGTAGAAATTCGGGTGTGAAGAAATGGGATCTTTTGCACAGGAAGAATTAGTATGCGTTTTTGTCTCCAGTAGACATCTTGAATACAGTCTGGAAGATGATTTTGATATCAAGGCTTAAGCTCCAATTTTGGATATACCAGGAATCAAATTCAATGCGCTTTTCCATTGCCTCAGGATCTATCGTCTCACCACGGAAGCCATTTACTTGGGCGTGTCCGGTGATACCTGGAGTGATAAAGTAGCGGAATGGATATTTCTTGATCAATGGAATATACTGATCGTTGAGTTTTGGTGGGTGAGGGCGTGGTCCTACTACAGACATATGACCCAATAATACGTTGATGAATTGCGGGAACTCATCTAGGTTCGTTTTGCGTAAGAAAGCGCCAACCTTAGTGATGCGTGGATCGTTTTGGGTTGCTTGCTTATAAGGTGTTTCTGCTTTCTCATCCTGTACGTACATCGTCCGAAACTTAAAGCAGGTAAAGTTGCGGTTCTTACGACCAGAACGCTTCTGCAAAAATAAGATCGGTCCTTTAGAATTGAGACGGATAGCTGTACCGATGATGAGGAAGACAAATGGCATGATAAATAAACAAACCATCGTAGAGAAAAAGATATCAAAACTACGTTTGAGCACGCGATTGAACCATGAAGCCAAAGGATCTCTACGCAGAGAAATGATTGGCGTATGATTGAAGAATGCTACCGAAATATCTTTGTGCTTGGAAAGTAAATCAAAGTCATGGGCAATTTTGAAGTGGATATAGTTATTATCCGCAAAATCAGCCATTTCCTCGATCACATCTGAAGTATGTAAAGGCAGCGTATAATAAATCTCAGAAACGCCTTGTGCTAAACAAACGTCCTTGAGCTCTTCTTTACGCTCTCTAATCATTTTTACAGCATCTTTCTCATTGACTGCTTCTCCGTTTTCATTACCTAGAAAGTTGAATACTTGACTCCCTTTGGCTTGAGAAAAGAATTTGTTGAGTTCCTCTGCTGTTTCACCTACCCCGACGATCATTACTTTATAATCTTCTCCTACTAGAGAGAAGAAAGAACGACGATGGCGATAAGCATAACCTAATAATAAACGTACTCCCGTGGCGGCAAAAGCGCCTGTATAAAACATCAGAGCCAATGTCGGAAATGACTCTGGGTAATAATAGTTCATAATCATCAATACTACAGAAGAGATCGCCAAATTGACCAAGGTCGTTTTGAGCAGATATTTGATCTGTAAGATTGCTTCGTAGTGATAATGGTTAATGTTAGAACCAACTCCGATCCAGGCAAATACCATTAACGCGAGTAAGATAGGACCCTGTTCTAATTGGGACCATACGATTCCTGCGCTATCACCCAATAGCCAAAGGCCAAGGCGAAAACCATAAATCAACAAAAGCGATTCTAGGGCTATTACAATATACTTCTGTAGTAGGTGGGCTCTATTTTGCGTGTAACGTTCCATTCTTTTTTAAAGGCTTAAACAAGCATGTTAAAACGGGGAGAAATGATTTTTTGTGTTCTGGTGAAGTTTTTCTCTCTTTTAGACTTCACGGTCTTGGAGTAGTTCCCAGAAAATAGGTGATTCTATAAGTCTGTTCCTTATCTCCCAATATTTGTAATCATTATCCCCTTGTTGAGATGAAAATCCTGTTTTGTGGTCTCGCTGATCTCAAAACTTATTCCCAACGCTATGCAAGATAGGTAGGAGTACCGCGGCCTTTGTTGGTTTTTAGAGCAAAGGTGATAAATACCTCCTAAGCAGTCAGTATCAAAGTGTATTTGGTTTTGCGAATAATTTGCAGCTCATTTATAAGGTAAGACTCCTAATAAAGGCTAATTACACGTAGATAAGGCTGAAAATTGAATAATTTCCGATAATACGTGTATAATAACTTTTATCATGGAGATTTGGTCCATTTTGGAAAAAACTTTTCCAAATGGAAAAACGATGCCTTAGTAGGAAGTTAGATTCTGTTTTCTTTGTGCTCAGAAACGACGAAGAATGAAGATTTGACCTTTGACGAAAAAAAATATGTGCGATCTTCTATTCATTAGGGGCATTCGAGAGACGAACTTCTTGATCCATTAAGATTTTACGGCCCCATTTTTCAAGCATCTTTTCCAATTCTCGTGGAATGACGGGTTTGGAGATATAATCATCCATCCCAGCATCTATACACATCTCTCGATCACCCTGCATCGCGTTGGCTGTCATAGCGATAATTACTGGCCTTTTGTAAGCCCAACGGGTATGGATCTGCTGAGTTACTTCTAAACCATCCATCTTCGGCATCTGTACGTCCATAAAAATCAGGTCATACTTACCTTGCTCTAATAATTCAAGGACCTTTAAACCGTTTTCTGCAATCTCGATTTCATACCCCATCCGAGCGAGCATTTTTTGTATGATCTTCTGATTGACAAGATTGTCTTCCGCCACTAGTATATTGATAGGAATCGCTTTGGCTAATGCAGTATTGATACGGTTTTTGGAAGTCGTACTTGCCAATACTTGTTTGATTTCGGATTTTCTAGGGGTTAAAAGACTGCTTAGTGTACGTATGAGATGAGACTGCCGAGTGGGTTTCATCAGATAGGCATCAAATAAATTGCGGACCTGATTCTCCATATCAGCGTTCAGCAAGGCTGAACTAAGCATGAGCATGGGACCGTCGATCTTGTCTTTGAGGTAGCCTCCTAACTCAAATCCATTCATATCAGGCATCTGACAGTCCAAAATTGCGATGTCAAATTTTCCACCTTCTTCAAACAATTTCAAGGCTTCAGGGCCACTTTCAGCAGTATGTACCTCCATATTATATTGGAAGGCTTGTCGCTCTATGATGAGGCGGTTGGTTTCATTATCATCGACAACCAGTAGTTTCTTGCCTTGCAGAACGCTAGAATCTGCATTTTGATCATTTGTTTCTACCTGAGCGATATTGCCTTTTTCTGTAGCGACCGTAAAGGTAAAAGTTGAACCTTGACCAGGCTCACTTTCTACCCATATCGTGCCTCCCATAAGGGAAGACAAGCGTTGGCTAATGGCTAAGCCTAGTCCAGTACCACCATACTTGCGCGTGGTAGAGGCATCAGCTTGTTGGAAAGCCTTAAATAGTTTCTCACGCTGTTCTTTGGGGATGCCAATGCCGGTATCCTTGACCGAAAATACGAGTTCAAATTCATTGTCAACTTGCGTTTTCTCAGTTTTGCGGATATGGATAAGCACCTCGCCTTCATGCGTGAATTTTAACGCATTGCTGGTCAGATTGATTAGTATTTGTCTCAAGCGAGTGCTGTCTCCTATGATAATATTGGGTACATCTGATTCGATCAAATACAGGAGTTCTATTCCCTTTTCATGAGCCTTTTTTGCCAATAAGTCAACGGCATCCTCGACACATTGCACCAGAGAAAAACTACGTTTTTCTAAGTCAATCTTACCTGATTCAATTTTGGTGAAATCCAAAATGTCATTGATAATGGTGAGCAGAGACTCGCCACTCGTCCTAATGATATTGAGATACTCTTGTTGTTCCGTAATCAGGGGGGTATTTAAGAGTAAGTCAGTCATACCAATCACCCCGTTCATGGGAGTGCGGATCTCATGACTCATATTGGCCAAAAACATGGCTTTGGCTTTGGCGTTATCTATGGCTTCTTGCTTAGCCTTTTCTAACTCAGCATTATGAGTGGACATGACTTCCAAGTTCTTAGATAGCTCTTGTTGCTGTTGGAAGTAGCCAGAACTAAAGTAGAATGCTGAGCCAAGAGCGGCTACTAAAGCGGAGCCCAAACTGATCAAGTACACTAGTCTGATTTGATAGGGCTCTAATGCATCTATCGGAAATAGTGTATAATCGATCAGTTCAAGCCAGCCGATACAGATCAGTAATACCGCGAGCGCAAAAATTCTTAATCCCCTCTCGTCCTTATGGAGCAAAATGGGGATCAGCCAAGGAGTAAATAGGAATGTAAACGGCC
>JBGCFA010000066.1:0-11362 GCA_045106675.1 Bacteroidia bacterium | reverse complement strand
TCCACACTTAATAGCTCAAAACTGGGCTAAATGGGAAACCTATACCTATCCCTACAGCATCTAAAAAACACAATCATGAATCATTTATTCTCCTTTTGGAGTATGCTGTTTTTTGTATTGCCGGCTTGGTGCCTTGGGCAGTCTTCGGACCGCCTGAGCGCCCTCGCCAGTAATCTTGAAACCCTCTCCCAAACCCACCCCCAACTCAATGAGCCAGTCCAACTGTCCTTCGAAGACGTCAGTCTGGCACATTATGTACGAGCTTTGGGGCAAGCGCATGCGCTTAATGTCTATATCGAGGACACTCCCACTTTAAGACTCACCAGTGACTTTCAAGGGGAATCCGTTAAAAATGTTTTACTCTTTCTCTGCAAGCAATTTCAATATGATTTTGAACTTACCGGAAGTATCCTATCCTTTTCTCCCTACCAGCCTACGCTAAGGCTTCCCCTTAGCAAAGCGGCTCCTGACATAGCGTTCGCTGAAGGCATGCTCAGTGCAGACTTGCAAAACGATAGTTTACGAGCGGTGATCCGTATTCTTTCCACTCTCACGGGTCGCAAGATTTTGACTAAGCCAGAGCACTTTGCTTTACTCTCAGCCTACCTCCCTCCTACTCCTCTCGATACTGCGCTAGAAGCTATTTTTGCAGCTAACAATTTACATCTTCGGAAGCGACCTAAGGGATACTACCTTGTAGAACCCACCAATCTCGCAAATCCTACAGCACAATCAACAAGTCCCCAGGGCCGCACCGATTTCTCCATTGAAGTACTGACAGATGCTTCTGACATTTTACTGACGATCAGTGCTGAGCAAGCAGATTTAGCAAGTCTCATACAAGCCATATTTCTCCAAACAGGGGTAGATTATCTTCAATACACCCAGTTAAACGGAGTAGTCAGTTTAGAAACCGAACTTTTGCCACTAGACGGGCTTTTGAACCATTTGCTACAAGGGACAAATTATACATACCGTCGCGACGGAACGCTTTATCTCATCGGCGATAAAGAAACCCCAGGCATGGCGACTACCGAGATAGTTCATCTCAGGTATAGACCTACTTATCAGGCGATTGACCTTATCCCAGGCACCGAATCGATAGAACAATTTGACGCAGGTACTCGAGCCATGCCGTCTAATCCAGAAAGCCAATCTTACAATACCAACGATCCCTACAGCACCTCCAACCAATCTAACAGCAGTCCATTTGGCCCTATCAGTAATAGCCCCTCAGAGGTTGCCCCTCCCCCGAGTATTGTCAAAACACAGCTCGGCAAAGTCGAAATTGTTGAATACCCAGAGCTTAACCGAATTATCCTCAAAGGTCCTACGGCTGAGGTAGAGGAGATTGCCTGGTTTCTTCATCAGATAGATCAGCCTGTACCGGTGGTTAAAGTCGAGATGCTTGTCTTAGAAGTCAATCAAAACCGTCTCCTAAGTACCAGTGTCAAAGCTGGCCGCAAACAAGCTAGTGATACTCTTTCGTTGCTCGAAACGCTTATCCCCAATCTCAATATCAATGCAGGTGGAGAACAGATCAACAATCTCTTAGACCAAGTCCCAGCCCTGAGTAATCTAGGCGTCTTGAGCAGTGATTTTTATCTCAAAATCCGAGCGCAAGAGGAACGCGGCAACCTAAAGGTAGAAATGCAGCCGGTCCTATCTATGCTCAATGGTCGTTCGGCATCTCTAGTCGTCGGGCAAACCCAATACTACCTCCTTGAAACCCAAACCTCTGCCAATGGGGCAGTCAACAACTTTACTCAATTCACCCAAAGGTTTGAGCGCATCGACGCCAATATCAAGCTGAGTATCCGGCCCTATATCGCAGAGGATGAAACAGTTACACTCGAAGTTATGCCCAACTTCACCACTCCCATTGGGTCTTTAGATGCAGAAGTGCCTCCTACCATTGCTACGCGGAGATTTGAATCTACCATCAGAGTCAAAAACGGTGAAACAGTCATTTTAGGTGGCCTCACTGAGGAACGCACAAACGAAAGTACCAGTGGACTGCCATTCTTGAGTCGTATTCCTGTCCTCAAATACATTTTCGGTAGCGTTGACAAAGGCAAAACCAAAACATCCATGTTGATCTACCTCACCCCAACCATTTACTATCAATAGCCATGTCCTTATTGCAAAATATCGGCTGGTATGGCCTGACTAAGCTGCAAGTTTGGGAGATCAATGAGGCAGGTGAAATATTGGGGATTCTTAGCGTTCGCAAGGCGCATAATCAACTCCTCATAGAGAGTTACCAATCGCCCGCAAAGTATCCCGACCAACTAAGTCCCCATATCCCCATCTTACTCGCGCTCAGAATAGATAACATCATCGAGGCAAAGTTCAGCCTTAATGAAACGGATATAGTCTCTTCGCTCTTAGGCGTACCGATGGAAGATAAATCGGACTTTGTCTGGCAAGCCAATCCGCTCGATGATACGGCTCAATGGGCTTGTCTTCTACGACGCCAAAGTCTTGATAATGTATGGCAAAATGTATCAAGCTTTTCGCAGCAAATACTCTATCTCAATTTGAGTAAAAACAGTCTACGGACACTTTTGCCTACTCCTTCGGAGAACGATTCCTTGAGTGATGCTGTTGATTTACAGAAACTTTCAGATGAGCTAGAGGTGTCCGAAGAAGCCCTTTATCCTTACTCCGTTGCGATGCAATTTCTCCGCTATCAAGGACAGGATTTGCATGGCTTGGAATGGGATTTAGGCTTAGCTCAAAGTTTTAAGCAAACGTCTAAATGGCTCAAAAGTCTAAGTTTACTGAGTGGGATTAGCCTTTTACTGATGACAAGCCTGATGTTAGGGCAATCCTTTTTAAGCGTTCGGCTAGCCGAACGCCAGAATAAGATCCAGCAAAAGCAAAATCTATTGCAGGAAGTCGATAGCCTAAGCACCTTACTCAATGAGCAGCAAGTCTATCTGAGTCAAAGTCAAAAAGGTTTTCAGATCAGTCGCAGTAGTTATTGGCTTGATAGGACGGCTAGTGAAGCTCCACTAGATCTTCGATTCGAAAAGTGGGTATATGCGCCTAGTCCAGCTCAATGCAAAAAACTAGGATTTGAAACCGATACAGCCCCCAAAGTGATCATCAAAGGGATAGCCCAAACGGCAGGAAGTATTAGCGCGTTCGCCAAGGGCGTGCAATCCCAAGCACCCAAACACAAAGTAGAACTGCATCAATCTCAATACGACTTACAGCAACAACGATATCAATTTTTACTCCTCATACTATGAAAGCACAAATGTCAAAAATGGCCCTTGTCGGCCTATGCTTATTACTCCTGATGAGTACAATCAATTCTCTATCCCAAGGTCAGAAGTTGTTCACATCAATGCAGCAATGGCAAGGCCTACAACCGATCTGGGAACAAGTCAAACAAGCCCCAGAATTGCTTCAAGCGCATAAAATCAGCTTAGAGAACTTGCATGATGATCTCAGTCAACAAAAATCAATCATCAATATTGAAGATCCTCTGGCCCTAGTAAGCTACTTAGAAAGCCAGTGTCAGACCAAGAATCTCAAGATCACTCGTTTGCCAGAGGCAGCTAATGAAAACCAGGCCGGTTTCCAAGTTCAAAGCACCCAATTTAGTTTAGAAGGTTCCTTCAGCGACATATTGTCCCTGATCTATCAGATCGAACAAAAGGATCAATTGGGACAACTCACACAAGTCCAGCTAGAGACACAGTACTTTCGCCAAAACGGTCAAAAAAAGCGGTTTTTACTAGCCCATATCACCCTACAAAAACTCCGACCAGCATGAAAGGCTTAGAGATTCAAAGTGCTCCTTCTCCAAAGCTTGTCAAGACTTCGATTTGGGATAAGCAAATCCAGTGGGGAGCCGCCATACCGCTCAAGGAACGTTTATATTTTTATCAGCAATTAGGTTCTTTACTTGATTCGAGATTAAGTCTAAGCGAGTGCTTGCAAGTTTTACAAGAACAAAAAGGCAACAAAAAACTCGGACCCATTTTAGCCGAGATACAAGCTAGTCTGACTAGTGGAAAATCCTTTTCGGAAGCATGCCGCGAGCAAAAAAGCATATTCAGTGCCTTCGAAATCCAAAGCATACACATGGGTGAGCAAAGCGGTCGATTGATCGATGTTCTCCCCAAAATTGCGGCTTACTTTGCCCGAAAACACAAACTCAGGCGTAAGATCATGCAGGCCCTCACCTATCCGATCGCGGTGATTGTTATCGCGGTCTTGGTGGTAGCTTTTATGTTAGGATTTGTGGTGCCGATGTTTGCAGATATCTTTCAGCGTTTTGACGCGGAATTGCCGGCCTTGACACGTTTCATCATGAGTCTATCTCAGATGCTAGGGGATTATATTGGCTTGATCATACCAGTCTTACTAGGCTGCGCAGTGCTCGTCTATTGGATGGGCAAACAGGAGGTTTACCGAGATTTATTTAGCCGCTTGAGTTTAGGATTACCCCTGCTGGGAACGCTTCTACACAAATTACATCTGGCACGATTGAGTTATGCTTTGGCGATGTTATTGGAAGCCCAAGTACATCTGGATGAATCCTTGGCTCTATGCGCTCAGATCAGCACCCTCGCTCCATTACGCAAAGCTCTAGAACGTAGCCAAGACACCATCATCGCCGGAGAAAGCTTTCATACTGCTATCAGTAGCGAGGCGATTTTCCCTCCAGTATTTAGGCAAATGATCAAAGTAGGCGAGCAAACCGCCCGTATCCCTGAGATGCTCAATAAGCTGGCCCAGAACCTGGAAGAAGAAAGTGAAGCTGGCCTCAATCAATTAACAGCTTTTATGGAGCCTTTGCTCATCGTTTTGATCGGAGGATTGGTTGCCATCATCTTGGTCGCCATGTACCTCCCGATGTTTGAACTCAGCAATGCGATGAGTGGCTAACCGCTTACTGATTGAGCCTCACCACTTACTGAAAAATACTAGTCAATCTATCGCACAATACTTTACTTAGAATCAGCACAATTACACAATCATGAATCATACAAAACACAATCCTTATTACCTAAAAAGTATGACGCTCACAGAGCTATTAGTCGTACTTGCGATCCTTGGGATCTTATTGCTTCTGGCCTTCCCGGTACTGCGACCTTTGTTTAGTAGTACCTATGCCATGGAAGCAAAGACAAACCTCAAACACCTCGCTCAATTGCAAGAGATTCATCATTTGTCGCATTTGCGGTATAGTGACGGCTTTCAAGACTTGCATTTTGAGCAGGCGGTTTTGGTGAATCAAGAGAATGGGACAGCTCATTATGCGGTCGAAATTCTGAAAGCCGGACAGGCCGATTTTGTAGCGAGAGCGACCTCTGTAACCGACTTTGACGGAGATGGCCAGTTTAACGTTTGGGAAATCGATAAAAGTGGCATCCCAAAGGAAGTCGTCCCAGACTGAGTTTCCCTTCTCTTTTTACACACCAAATCACCCAATATCATGTGGATATGTTTGTTAGGGGTCGGCTGGCTTTGTTGTCTGGTGATCGCCCGTCAGGATTTCCGTCAACGCGAAATTCACGTCGGCCCCCTTTTACTCTTTGGCCTCTTAGGCGGGATCATCCGCTTTAGGGAATGGGGACAGGTATTTTGGCACTTTTTCTTGACCAATATTTTGGTGGTAGCCATCCTTCTAGGAACGATCTTACTCTACTTTCGCATCAGAGGAGACGCAGAAGTGATGGACGTTAAACTCGGCTGGGGCGATATAGTAATGTTGCTAACGCTCGCCGCTTGGATGGAGCCATTTAACTATCTCATTCTTTATAGCCTGACTACTTCTATTTTGTCATTGGTTTACGGCCTCTTGCGTAGATATAAACGGATCGATGCTCAATATCCGATTCCCTTAGCGGGCTGGTTAGCGTTGGCTTTTGGGGCATGGTCGATCTATGGGTTTATTCTCTAAGGGGTTTAGAATTGAGTAAATAATTATCAATGTATTGTTCTTTGCCTTTGATGCAAAGAACCAAAAATCAAGACTAAAAAATGCTACCTGCTCACCCATGCCATCGCCTCCCCCGTTTTTTTACCAAGCCATCGCTCCTAAGTCAAAATATGGAACTATAAGGATTCAGATTTCATCTTAAGTAGAAACTAAATGTCAACTTATACTTTTGATTATCGCCTGCTGAGTCAACTCAACGCTCAGCAGGCCCACCAACTACGTGTCATCCCGATTGCTCAATCTGAAGAGGGTTGGCAATTGCTCGCCGAGCCTGAGACTCAAAAGCGAATCCCTGGTTTACAGATGATTCTTGGCGGTCCCGTACAGATTGAAGCTTGCGACAGTCAAACCTTAGAACAACTGCTCCACCAGTATTACCCACAGAATGAACCAACTAAGCGTTCTGCAAAGCAGCCCAAAACCAAAGAAGGCGAATCAGATGCCGTCCGACTGGTAGAAAAATGCCTCTATGAAGCGGCTGAGATGGGGGCTAGCGATCTCCATTTTGAATGCTACGAACAACAAGCCCGCGTCAGATTTAGATGGGAAGGGCAAATGTTGGAGAAGTATGAAATCCCCCTTGAAACCTATAAGGCAGTGGTTAGTCGCATCAAAATCTTGGCAGAATTAGACATTTCAGAGCGAAGATTGCCGCAAGATGGGCGGATTCATCTGAAACGCGAGGAGGGAGATATTGATATCCGAGTTTCTACTATGCCAGCTAAGTACGGGGAAAAATGTGTCCTTCGCTTACTCTCGCGTTCTGCGCAGCAATTGGACCTAAACAACCTCAATTGGACACAACCAGAACGAAATGCCTACTCCCGCGCCATCGAAAGTCCCAATGGATTGATCCTCATCACTGGCCCTACGGGTAGCGGTAAGACGACGACCTTATACGCGACCCTCAATCAGCTCAATGAACCTAAGCACAATCTCGTAACTATCGAAGATCCCATCGAATACAACCTCAATGGCATCAATCAAGTACAGCTCAAAGCGGAGATCGGATTGGACTTTGAACGGGCTTTACGGGCCTTTTTGCGACAAGACCCTGACATCATCATGGTGGGCGAGATACGAGACAGAGCGACGGCCCAAATCGCCATTAGAGCGGCACTGACTGGACACTTGGTGTTTTCGACCTTGCATACCAACAATGCTTGGGACGCGATCGTGAGATTGATTGATATGGGGATTGCACCTTATCTGCTGGCGGCTTCATTGCGGATGGTCGTCGCCCAACGCCTCGTCCGGAAACTCTGCGTTCATTGCAAATGTAGTACTCAAAAAATCGTCGATCCTTATTGGCAAAAGCAGTATCGAATTATCACACACTATGAAGCTGTTGGCTGTGAGGCTTGTCATTATACTGGCTACAAAGGTCGTGAGGCAGTATTTGAACTATTGCCGATCCAGCATGAGTTACAAGAAGCAATCAAAAAGGGGGAAGATATTCCAGCAGATTTTCTACACAAGCAAGAATTAAAAAGCTTATCTGAGAACCTAATTAAGCTAATTCGAGATGGGACGACAACGATTGGCGAAGCACGGCTGCATTTGGATTAGAACTACCGTTTGCTCGTTCGGCCCGGCCGAACGCTCAGTCACAAAAGAAGGTAGATCATTTGCCCTTGCATCTCGCTAGCAAGTTTGAGAAATTGAGATAACCCAAACAAACAGCATGAATCGAATACTAATCCTGATCCTAATGCTGCTCCCCAGCATAGGATTGGCGCAAACACAATCCAAACAAAGTATTGGCGTACAGCTCATCACCCTGGGACTTAGCCTCAACTATGAACGCTTACTTGCAGACAACCATAGCTTAGCTTTGGTATATGGGCGAGATATGCAAATTGCCGGTGAATGGAACTTGCATCAAGGCAACATCTTCCGACTACAATATCGACTGCGGATAGGTGATAGGGCTGAAGAGCCCCATTTGAGATCTGGGATGATCGCTTCGGCCTTTGTTGAGCACGCGACCAATCGTTTGATAGGACGCGATTTCGGAAGAGCTCAATTCAATCGAGCGGCTATCGGAGGCTTAATTGGTTTTCGATTGATGTTCGGAAAAAGAAAACAGCTAGGCTATGAAATGCTAGTGGGTCCAAAGTACCTAATCCCATATTTTGAAGTACCCGAATGGTATGCTCCTGTCGGCAATCGTTATCCCGTACAGGGATTTAACTTCGAGGGAACAGTCGGTATCTTTTTTTTGCTAGGCACAACTAACAAATCATCATGAAGTATTCACTTGGGATTATAGGCATAATATTAGCCATCGGTAGCTTGGGTTGTAGTCAACCATTTGCCCTTAAAGTTTCAGATATTGATTATGAGGCTTTAGGGTCTGGGCGTTTGTTTGTGAGCAGTACTAATCTTCAGCAAAGCTATTATATTGATGTTGATGCTAAAGAAGCATTTTATGTCCCTATGAGTGATGGTTTTGCAGTAGATGGCGCAGGTAAGTTTATCTACACCATTTCTGGCAGAGACATCTACCGAGCAGAGATAGGCGGCTTTAAGTGGGAAAAGCTGCCCCATCAACTACCGCGAGGCTCGACCTCAAATTTTGGAGTCAGTCCAGACAATCAGAAACTCTATTTTATTTGGGTAGATGTTATAAACGGAAACCAGCCTTTAGTATCCCTTGATTTGGAAACTGGAGAAATCACAGATCTGATGCCACTCAGCGATTTCGAAATTGCTAGGTGTAGTGTCAATCCAGTGAGTGGAGAAATTGCTTTTTTGGTCCAAAATATACAGGATAGCACTTTGCACTTTTACCGGATGCAGGGCGATGGAAGTGAGCTTGAATTGCTGTTTTCGGAAGACCTTGAAACCAGGCCGAACTCTTTGCCTTATAACGTCATGAATTGGACAGCAGATGGTAAAGAGATTGTATATATGCTGACTGGGGAAGAGTATATCTTCCGCTACAATTTAGCTTCAAACACTAAGAGTGAAATGCCATTTTACCAAGACTTAAATTATTTTAATGCCAGTACGAGGATTGCTTTTAGCCCCGACGGGGAACGCTTTGTTTATGGCCTATTGGAATCGGTTATAGTTGAAAATTGGGACCAAAACAGAAAGTCCTACGGTTATGATAGAAAGACAATTACCAGCTTCTGCGAATATAGTTGCTATACTGCAGGCAAAGTTTATTGGTGGCCCTAAGCTTCTATCGAGGAAGTAAAAACACGATCACGGCTAAATTTAGGCCCAAGTGGTCAAGGTCACCTTCCCGTACACTGATCGGAGTATTTTGGAAAGTAGCGGGGTTAAGCGCTTCATTTACTGGATTAAAATCGGTTGGACCGAAGTATATCTGATAGTAAGGTTCGACACTCACTTTCACTTGAGGTCCAATCCCAAACCGTAGAGGCGTATGGATGGTAAAACTTGGTTTCCAAGAAGTCATCGCCTCATCAAGTGGATCATCTATATTGAATTCCGCGCTAGGTTTTTGGGTAGAAGCAATGTTGAGATAATTAACATTGAAAGAAGCTCCAACACAAAAGTGGCCTTCGCCGTAAAAGCGAATCAACTCAGAAGTAAAGCCTAAACTAAAACGTGCTCCCGTCAAAGCCAGATCTCTTCTCTGTGCGACGCCTTGGTCATCCGTTCCGCTAGCGGTAAATAATGCATTGTAGTTCATTGCATCTAAGCGAAAATGAGAACGACCTGGATGTACACCGACTCCAGCAAAAAAACCAGAAAGAGCACCTACCTCTTCCAGCTGCATATCAAAACCACTGTAATAGTTAAAAGAGTCAATCACCGCATTCAAAGGACGCGGATTGAGCAATTTGCCATGATAACCTGCTTGAAGGGAAATGTTAGTGCGATTGCCCTGTGCCTGCATACCAATGCCGAAACATAGGAGACATATTAATGGTAGGATTCTTTTCATATTATTTGCGAGTATTTCCGTTACAAAAATAGGCTATTTCAGCCAAAGTGCAGCTTCAATTGTTTCAAGTCCTCTATTTAGTTCAATCAACGCTTATTTCAGAACCGAAGTTGCCGTAGATAGTCTAGCAAATAAGACGTCGCAATATCCATATTCGCTAGAAAAATAAGTAAATGCTTCGAGCTATATCAGAGACAAAAATCCTTTTTCTGCGCAAATACCACGCAATGGTTACAGTAACTTAAAAATCCTTTTTCAACAACAAAATATTACATTTCTAGCTATTACATGTGCTTTTAAGCTATTTACAAAGTCAGTATATAGCGCAACAATCATCTATATTCTTAGCGGTAGTCCTCCTGAGACCGTAGCACTACAAAATACACTACGATGACTTCTTCGCACGAAAGCTTAGGAAACGAGCTCAATCTAATTCGAGAAAATCTCTTCAAATTAGAACAGACCTACCAAAAGGAAACCAAATACATTAGTGCTCGCCTCAATCGATGGGAGGACCTATGGAAAAGTAGCCAAGCGCCTGAAACAGAGGTTAAGCCAGTAATAGAGTCGGTAAAACCGGAGGTTTCGACGATTCTGATTAGCCCCGCCGCTATAGTAGCAGAAAAGGCGCTCTCCGCTACTCCTGATATCAAGGCTCCGCAAGAAATCATAAAAGCCAAGGCTAGCAAAGTAAGCGTTCCTCCGAAGGTGAGAAAGCCCAAACCGCTCCCTCCAGCCATACAAATGCTTTTGCATCCTTTCAATCAGGCCAGTAGCTATGTCAAGGACGTTTACCAACACTATAAAGAAGATGGTAAACTGCCGGTTTTCTTCATGACTTTGGGAGGCATTTTGGCCTTGCTGTTTGGTTTTGGCTATCTGATGCAGATGGGGATCAGTTTGATGTTGGATCACCTTAGTGAACGCGTCTTTTTGGTGATCAAACTGACGGGAAGCTTTTTGGCTTCAACGGCTATTATCCTTTGGGGACGTAAATTGATTAAAAAAGGAGATTTATATCGAGACTTTGGCGCCGCCATGCTCGGCTTAGGGATTGCCATCAATTATATGCTCCTATACTTTATCGGTGATAACGCACTGCTTCCTCTTTTGAATAATCCGATAGCAGGTTGGGGCCTTGCTTTAGTCAACTCAGCTCTGGGTGTGTGGTTAGGACTCAAGCAAGAAGCACGAATAGTGGCAGTAATTAGTTTGCTTGGTGGAGCTTTTGTACCCTTCTACCTTCATAGTGCTACCTTCTCGATCTTCTATTTGGGTTACCTATGGGTGCTTTGTTTTACGGCGATCTGGCTTAGCCAACGCATTGACTGGCAACCTTTACGGACAGGGGCATTTTTAGTATTTGCCTTTTTGGTGGAGTGGATTTGGTTCCAGCATCCTGAACGCTTTAGCCTCTTAGAATTAAGCATCGGTCTTCATGCTTTTGTCTATTTATTTGTCAGCGCGGCTATCCGCAA